>JANMYG010000140.1:0-3642 GCA_031381865.1 Betaproteobacteria bacterium
CGGAAGTTGCCTTCCAGTACACCGGTGGCGAGACCGCGCCAGCCGGCATGCGCAGCCGCAACGACCGTTCCGTCCTCGTCGGTCAGAAGCACCGGCAGGCAATCGGCCACCCTGACGCTGCAGACCACGCGCGGTGTCGCGCTGACACAGGCGTCGGCCTCGATCGGTGCGCCGTCACCGGCCGACGGCGCAGAGCTCAGTTCCACCGTCTGCACTCCATGCACCTGGCTCAGGAATACCGGCGCAGCCCCGATCGCGGTCTGCAGGCGCGCGCGGTTTTGATCGACCGCCACTGGATCGTCACCCGACGGACGCCCTACGTTGAAAGTGTCGAAGGGTGGCCGCGAGACGCCGCCGGCCCGGGTCGTGAAAACCGCCTTGACATGGCCGGCCGCAGGCCACTGCGGAACCACCCAGTCGGGGTGCAGGTTCACTGGCCTCAAGCCTCGAAATCGGGGCAACTGGAAGGCTGCGCCAGCTGGAACGCCTCCAGCTGCATACACGCCTCGAATGCCGCCATGGTGCGCGGCAAGCCGTCGAAATTCACGTCGAAACGCCGGCCGTTGAACACTTGCGGCACCAGGCAACAGTCGGCCATGGTCGGTGTGTCGCCCCAGCAGTAACGCGACGCGGGTTGCTGCGCGAGCTGGCGCTCGAAACTCAGCAGCCCGTCACGCACCCAGTGCCGGTACCAGGTGTTCTTGGCTTCCTCGTCGACCTTGAGTTCGCGCACCAGGTACTTGAGTACCCGCAGGTTGTTGAGCGGATGGATTTCACACGCGATGCTCTGTGCCAGCGCCCGCACGCGCGCCCGCCCCAGCGCATCGCCGGGCACCAGCGCCGGCTCGGGGTGGGTTTCGTCGAGGTATTCGATGATGGCCATCGACTGCGACAGGCGGATGTCGCCGTCTTCGAGCATCGGTACCAGTCCGTCGGCGGCCATCGCCGCGTATGCGGGCAACCGGTGCTCACCGCGTGCCAGGTGCACGGCGACGTATTCGTACGGCAATGCCTTGAGCGCCAGCGCGATGCGCACGCGAAACGAGGCGGACGAACGGAAATAGTTGTACAGCTTCATGGCACCAAGGATAAACCCAAGCATGGTTTTCGGCGCAGGTCTGGCGATAAACTTGGCTGCCCTGCCACCCCGCTGTGGGGCGGCAGCCACCTGCCCCAGGAACACCATGCTGCACCCCAACACCCGTGCCCTGCTCGACTTCATCCAGCAAAGCGGTGTCCCGCCCACCCACACACTCAGCCCGGCCGATGCCCGCAGGTTCTACCGGGAACGCCGCGCCGTCACGCAGCCCGACCCCCCGGCCGTGGCCGAAGTCCGGGATCTGCAGGCCACCGGGCCCGACGGGCCAATTCCGCTGCGGCTTTACCGGCCCCTGCAGCCGCAGGGATCGACTGGCGCGGCGCCGGCGCCGATGCCGGTGCTGGTCTACTTCCATGGTGGCGGCTGGACCATCGGCGACCTGGAAACCCACGACACCTTGTGCCGGGAGCTCTGCAACGGCGCCGGCTGCGCCGTGCTGGCGGTCGACTACCGCATGGGGCCGGAGAACCGCTTTCCATGTGCCGTCGACGACGCCATCGCGGCGACGTATTGGTGCCGTGAGCACGCAGTGGAACTCGGCCTGGACCCGCAACGCATCGCGGTCGGTGGTGACAGCGCGGGCGGCAACCTCGCCGCGGTCGTGGCCATCGCCGCGCGTGACGCCGGCGACCTGCCGCTCGCGTTCCAGCTGCTCATCTACCCCGCCACCGACCAGCGTCGCGGTGCGCCCTCGCATAGCACCAACGGGCAGGGATACCTGCTCACCAGCGAGACCATGAACTATTTCCACGACCACTACATCGACAACCCGAAGCACGATGCCGACTGGCGCGCGTCGCCGCTACTGCACCAGAACCTGAGCCGCCTGCCCGACGCCTTCGTGCTGACGGCTGGTTTCGACCCGCTGCGCGACGAAGGGCTCATGTATTCGCACAGCCTGACACAGGCCGGCAACCGTGCCACCCATGTCTGTTTCGAGCGCCAGATCCACGGCTTCATCACCATGGGGCGCGTCATCGACGAGGCCAATGCGGCGGTGGCGATGTGTGCGGCGCAACTGGCGCACGCATTCAGTCGCAGAGCGGGAGCGCCCGGCCGGTGATAAGATTTTCCGCACCCACCGATGTGATGGTGCGGTCTGGAGGTTCACCATGATCCGTGTTCGCCTTGCATGCCTGTTGTTCGCGCTTGTCGGCAACCTCGCCCACGCGGCGCCGATCGCCGACTCGATCGCCGATTTCTCGAATGTGCAGGGCCAGAACGGCTGGTATTACGGCTTCTTCAATCAGGGCCCGAACAACTCCACGGCGTACACCCCGGGCAGCTTCCAAAACTTCACGACATACGGCGTGGTGGGCGCAGACGTCTGGGGAGCCAGTGGTGCCCAGGTCGGCCTGCAGAACAACGTCTACCTTGGTTTGGGCAGCGCGACCGGCCACCCGACCGGACTCAAGCCGCCGGACGACCAGGACAGCATCATCTGGGCGGTTCGCCGCTACGTCAGCGAAGTCGCCGGAGACATCGACATCGCGCTCGACCTGCGCAAGGACAACCTCAACCAGAACGGCGGCGGGATCACCGGGCGCGTGTTTGTCGACGGCGTCGAGATCTATACGCAGTTCGTCGCTGCGACCAATGGAGTTGGGTTCCAGCCCACGCTGGTTCGCAACGTGGCGCTCAATTCCACCATCGATTTCGTGATCGATCCATTGGGCGTGGCCATCAGTCTGGACGGCCCCTATTCACCGCGCGCCGATGGCACCCGCTTTTCGGCCGTGATCTCCGCCCACACCGTGCCGGTCGCGCCGACCGCCTGGCTGGTGCTAGCCGCATTGGCCGCGCTCTGGTTGAGCAGCCCGAAGGCGGTGGCGCTGCGGCGATCGGGACACTGACGAGTGAGCCGGCTGCGCTGGTTTCCCGCGCTTCCCCGCGCTACCCGCGTTTCCCACTGCCTGCGCTGCCCCCCGCTGCCCGCACTGCCCGCACTGCCCGCACTGCCCCGGCTGCCCCGAGTTCCCCGGGTTCCCCGGGCTCCCTTTGGCGGGGCACACCGCAATTGGTCAGGCCCTCGGCGCGCCGGATCGTCCAACCAAACCGGCCGGATCGTGACCGCACTTGCGCCGCGTTGCGTTGTGCGACCGGCGCCTGTCGCCATGGCCGACAATCGTTGCCGGGCCGGCCGATCGCCGACCCAAACGGGCACGATTTCCTCGCATGGTCCGAAGCCTGCAGCCTGCAGCCTGCCAGCCGTCGCGGCTTCCCCATGGCGCGGTGACGGCACAGACGGCGGGCCGGCCTGATGCTTGCGCAACACCACGGAAAGCAACCATGACCGATACAACCCACACCGCGCCGATACCCTCGCTGGCACCGGAAGAACAGCACCAGCTGTCGCTGCTGCGCGCGCACCGCCGCGCCCACCGGCAGAAGAAGCCCCCGCGACCGCTGGCCGTGCCCGAACACTTCCTGGCGGCAGAACCGACGCGTGGCCAACGGCTGGCCGACCTGGTGGCCTCGACGATCGGTTCCTGGCGTTTCATCATGGTCCAGAGCACCGCCATCGTGTTGTGGATTTCCGGCAA
>JANMYG010000503.1:0-4589 GCA_031381865.1 Betaproteobacteria bacterium
CGGGGTCTGCGACCCGGCGCGTGCCGCATGCCTTCATTGCTGGCCCGACGCGGCGCTTTGTCTTAGCATCGGGCTTTCAACGAAAGCCGCCATGTTGTACACCGCGCTCAAGACACTGCACCTGCTGTCGATCATCGTGTGGATCGGCGGCATGGCGTTCACACTGTTTTTCCTGCGCCCCGCAGTGGCAGTGCTCGAACCTCCGCAGCGCGTGCCGTTGATGCACGACATCCTTGGCCGTTTTTTTGCGACCGTGCTGGTGATGGCCGGAGTCACGCTGGTCACGGGCGCCTGGATGATGGCCATGTTCTCGAGCCAGGCGGCGGCGTCCGAATCCGCCGCCAGGATGCCGCTGGCCTGGAGCGTGATGGCTGCGCTCGGGTTGCTGATGATGGCGATTTTTGGCCACATCCGCTTCGTGCTGTTCAGGCGCCTGCGGCGCGCCGTGGCCGACCGCGCCTGGGCCGTCGGCGGCGCCGCGCTCGCCAGCATCCGCAGCTGGGTGCGCATCAACCTGCTGATCGGGCTGGTGGTGGTGGCGGGCAGTGGTGTCTGAGACCGCGCCGGAAGGCGCGACAGGCCGCTGGCCGGTCCGACGCAGACGACACCGCGAACGCGCATTGGCAAGCCCCCGATAGTTCCGCTCGGATGCGGGAATCGCAGGCTGGGTGGCGCGTGGCCCCACCGGTGCGAGGCGTCGCGGCTACCGCTGCTGCTTGTACCAGGCCTGGCTCTGAAACGGCTGCCCGAACACGAATGTTTCCCCGACCCTGGGCGTGATGACGTCGGCCCCGCTGGCCTGTGCCGCTGCCAGCGTGCGCAGGATCGGCTCGTCCCACGCGTGGTAGGCCAGGTTGAAGGTCGCCCAGTGCACCGGAAGCATGGTCTTGGCGCCCAGCTCGCCATGGGCCCGGATGGCCGATTCCGGGTCCATGTGGATGTCGAGCCAGGTGGTTCCGTAGGCGCCGACCTTCATCAGCGCCACGTCCGGCGCGCCCAGGCGCTGGCGGATGTCCGCGAAGTGCGACCCGTAACCGGTGTCGCCGCTGAAATAGACCGAATGGCGCGGGCCGCGCAGCATCCAGGACGCCCACAACGTGCTGTTGTCCATGCGCCGGCGCCCGGAATAGTGTCGCGCCGGGGTGGCATGGATGCGTACCCCCTTCACGTCGGCATATTGCCACCAGGCCATTTCATGGATCTGGGCCGCCGGCACATGCCAGCGCTCCAGGTGTGCGCCGATCCCCAGGCCCACGTAGAAATGGGTTCCGCCGCGCGCCAGTTGCCGCACGGTCGCCATGTCCAGGTGGTCGTAGTGGTCATGCGAAATCACCACCGCATCGATGCCCGACAACTGCTCCAGCGCGATCGGCGGCGGGTGGAAACGCCGGGGGCCCACCAACTGCACCGGCGACGCGCGTTCGGACAACATCGGGTCGGTGATGATGCGCACGCCGTCGATCTCCACCAGCACCGTGGCGTGGCCGAACCAATACAAGCGCAGGCCCGGCAAGGGTGGCTGGCGCAGGGTCTCGGGCGCGATCGGGATCACCGGAATCACGAACTGCGGATCGCGCAGCTGGCCCTGGTTGTAGAGCCGGAAGTTCTCGACCAGCGCCAGGTCCTGCTGGTACGGCGGGTTGTTCTCGAAGCGCCCCTGCACGTACTGGGCCGACTGCCGCATGCGCTCGAGCCGTGTCCCCTCCGACGTTCCGCCGAAGCCAGGCAACTGGAGCAGCGCCCAGATGCCGAGCGCCAGCACAATCACCAGCGCCACGACCACGCGCAAGACCCTGGCCGACCGGGACCAGCGCATCGGCATCAGCCCGGCTCCGCGCCCGCGCCGGCCGGCACTTGCGGGGCGCGGATGGCCGTTCCTGCCGGCACCGGATGCGCGGCGCCAAAACGGCCTTCAGTGACGCTGCAGCCCACGCCGGCGCCTGCCTCTGCTCAGGCGAGCAGCGAGTACGGCCCGCCGCGCTCCAGCGCCTTGCGGTAGGCGGGCCGGGCCTGGAAGCGCTTCACCCAGGCGTCGATGTTCGGATAGTCCTTGCGCAGCTCGCGCGCCGCTTCGCCGACAAAACTCATCTGGATGTCGGCGCCGGTCAGGTCGTTGCCGACCAGCCATTCGCGGCCTTCCAGCGCCTGGTTCACATAACCCAGGTGGTTGGCGATCTCGCTGGTGATGCGCGGCGCCAGCGGCGCGCCGGCCTCGCCCAGGCGGCCGACATAGAGCTTGAGCAGCAGCGGCAACATGGCAGAGCCTTCCGCGTAATGCAGCCACTGGTTGTAGGCCTCGAAATCGGCGCTCGCGGTGGCGGGCCGCAGCCGCCCCATGCCGTGGCGGCGCAGGATGTAGTCGACGATGGCGCCCGACTCGATCATGGTCTGGCCGTTTTCGGTCAGCACCGGCGACTTGCCCAGCGGGTGCACGGCCTTGAGTTCGGGCGGGGCCAGGCGCGTCGTTGCGTCGCGCTGGTAGTGCTTGATGTCGTAGGGCAGACCGAGTTCCTCGAGCAGCCACAACACGCGTTGCGAGCGGGAGTCGTTGAGATGGTGGACGGTGATCATGGGGGCTCCTTGGGGTTGGGGTTGGGGTCAAGAACATATCTGCTGCAACGGCGACCGGACCGTTGGCCGCCAGCGATCGCGCATCGAAAGTCGACACCATTGGCCGGCGGCATCCCGGCGCCCGGATCTGGTTGCCGGACCGGATGCGGGGCCGGTGTGTCGGCGACCAGTATAGGTGCGCCGCCTGCTGACCGACCCGTGTCCCGGCCTGTGAACCGCGGGTTCGACCATGGTGTTGGCACAGACGTCGAAAGACCGATTTCAGTCGCCAGTAGCGTGAAAGCGCGCTTCGGCCGTGACCTTGATCCTGTTTGCGGATAGGATTTCATTCGGTCGGCGCCGTGGCAGACGAGCGCAAATGCTCGCCACCCCGTGATTCGCAAGCTGCCGACGTCATCCGGCTGCCCGCCGGCTTGAATTTACGTATCCACCCTGATTTTGGAGAACCAAGATGGTCAGCAAGAACACCATTTGCCTTTGGTACGACGGCGCCGCGTTGGATGCCGCGAAGTTCTATGCCGAGACGTTCCCGGACAGCGCTGTGGGAACTGTCCACCGCGCGCCTGACGATTATCCCGCGGGCAAGCAGGGCGATGTCTTGACGGTTGAGTTCACGGTGATGGGTATCCCATGTCTCGGCCTGAACGGGGGCGCGGCGTTCCAGCACAACGAGGCTTTCTCGTTCCAGGTTGCGACCGATAACCAGGTTGAAACGGACCGCTTGTGGAACGCGATTGTCGGAAACGGCGGCCAGGAAAGCGAATGCGGCTGGTGCAAGGACAAGTGGGGCCTGTCGTGGCAGATCACGCCACGCGCCTTGACGTCTGCGATCGCCGATCCTGATCGGGCGGCGGCGAAGCGCGCGTTCGAAGCCATGATGGGGATGAGAAAGATCGACATTTCCGCCATCGAAGCGGCTCGGCGCGGCTGACGGTCCCGATGCCGGCCCAGCCCCGTCGGCATGGCTGAGCGTCTCCAACGGTCATTGGCTATAGCGGCGCGAGACTGCACTGATCAGAACCCGCCATTCAGACCGAAGACCCAGCCTGCCACTTGCCTTGTGCCGATCAGGGCTTCGGTTGTGAACCCGCCTTGGCGAGTAATTGCAGCAGCGCCGCATTGAACGCCTCGGGCTGCTGAACGATCGCCAAATAGCGGCCGGGTATGGTTACGAACTGCACGCCTGGAATGCAACCGGCCGCTCCCTCCGCCGCAATGCGGAAGAACGATCGTGTGTCTCCGCCGACGGTGATCAATACCGGTATCTTTACCTGACGAAGCATGTCGCACGTGATCGGAGGTTGCGGCGGTGCTGCAAGAGCGAGCCTCCAGGTGCGCACATTGTCGAGGAACATCGTACGAATTTCCGGCGTCGTGGTCTCCCAGAAATCAGGCTGATGGTTGACCCCGATCGGCGTAAGCCGAGCCGCACCAGCGAAGTCACCGGCCCTCACTGCCGCGATCACAGGCCCCAACGCGGCCGCGCGATCCTCGCCCGCGACCTTGGCGATCGCGGGGTCGGTAACGTAGCTTACGGAACCTGGCTCATGTATGGTCAGGCTGTGCACAAGCTCCGGATGCTGCAACGCCACCAACATGACGATCGGACCGCTGTATGACCAGCCGACGAGGTCCACCGGACCGGCGTTCAAACCGCGTATGAAGGTGGCAATATCGTCCGCGTCCGTCTGCTGCGAGTATTTCGATTCATCATCGGGCCATGGGGCTGTCCCGAAATAACGCATGTTCAGGCCGATGAAGCGATAGTGGGGTGCGATGGCGCGACGCTGCGCATCCCAGGCGCGGTAGTCCGTGCAGCAACCGTGAATGAAAACCACGGGCGCGCCATACCCCTGTTCCTGATAGACGAGCGTGACACCGTTGACGCTGGCCTGCTTGATCTGCGGAGCTGGCACGCTGGCGCATCCGCCCAAGAAAGCCAACAGTGACGACATCATGGCCAGGAGTATTGACTTCATCTGCGTCTCCTCGATTGGATTACCCACCGCGCGCGGCAG
>JANMYG010000164.1:0-4052 GCA_031381865.1 Betaproteobacteria bacterium
CGTAGATCTTCTTGCGCTCCACCTTGTTGGTGGCCGCGCGTCCGGCGTCGAGCTGCTTGTCGAGCGCGGCGTTGGAGTACTTGAAGACGTTGGTCGACGAGCCGGTATAGAAGGTGCGGTAGAAGTAGTCGTCCGGGTCCACGCCACCGCCGTTGAGCGACACGAATGCGGTGAAGTTCGAGGCGCGCCAGTCGGCGACGAACTTGCCGATCTCCTGGGCCAGCAGCGTGACCTTGAAACCGCCTTTTTCCAGCTGCGCCTGCACGATCTCGGCCGTGTCCTTGGCCACCGGGTTGGGCAACACGTTGACCGTGATCGCCAGCGGTGTGGCGACACCCGCCTCCTTGAGCAGCGCGCGGGCCTTGTCGGGGTTGGACTGGTAACACGGGAAGTCGGTGTACGGCATCGCCCAGTCGGTCAGCACCGCCGGCAGCGGCGCCGCGATCGATGCGCGACCAAGGTACACACCGCGCACGATCTCATGCCGGTTCAGCGCGTAGTTCAGGGCCTCGCGCACCTTCGGGTTGTCGAACGGGGGCTTGCTCACGTTCATTCCGACCAGGCTGTAACCGAGGTCCGGCACCTTGGTCGTTACGACACCGGGAATGCGCGCCAGGGCGTTGATCGTGACCGCGTCGACCGAGGGGAAGAACTGGTAGGCGCCGCTGGCCATGCCGGCCTGGCGCGTGCTGGCCTCGGGCACGATGTTGAACTTGAGCCCGGACAGCTTGGGCAGCCCGGCCACATGGTAGTCGGGGTTCTTGACCAGGCTCACATAGGCATCGGTCACCCACTTGTCGAACTTGAATGGCCCGGTGCCCACCGGCACCTTCTGCAGGTCGGCCGCATTGGCCAGGGATTCGGCCGGCACGATCGCGATCGCTTCGAGCTGGCCCACCAGCGGCAACGAGGGAGTGTTGAGGTTGACGACCACGTCGCCCTTGTCGGCCACGATCTCCTTGACCATCGACAGCCGGGCGGCATAGGGCGAACCGGTCTTGGTGTCGCGCACGCGCGAAAGCGAGGCCACCACGTCGGCCGCGCCCATCGGCTTGCCATTGTGGAACTTGACGCCGGGCTTGAGCTTGAAGCGGTAACTCAGGCCGTCCTTGGAGATGGTCCACGAGGTGGCCAGCGAGGGCACGATCTTCAGGTCCTTGTCGATCGCGGTCAGGCCCTCGTAGATGTTCTTGTTGATCAGCACCGTGTTGAACGCCGGCACCACATGCGGGTCGAGCCCGGCGGGCGAACCATCGGCGGCGATCTCCAGCACCTGGGCGCTGGCCAGGCCCGCGAAGGCCAGGCCGGCGACCAGCGCGGCAAGGCGCAGGCCCAGCGGGCGGAGGGCCGGGCGGGAAACGGGAACGGCATGGGAGGTCATTCGAAATATCCTTGTGTTTTGGCGCTGCACGGCCAGCGCCGCAGAGAGCCGAAACCGCCGCCTTTGGCGGCTGGCGGTCGGCAGGGAAACGATCTTAGCACCGGCCCCAACGGCCGTCGCCGGGCGCTCAGCGCCGGCGCGCGCTCAACGGCCCGATGGTCTTGCGCAGCAAGAACTCCGAATGCCCGGCCACCAGAAAATCGATCAGTTCTCCGACCTCGCGGTAACCCAGCCGTGCATAGAAGCGCCGGCCGGCCCGGTTGAAGGACGACACGCACAGGAACACATTCTGGTGGTCGCGAAATATGCGCTGCTCGGCAAACGCCACCAGTTGCGCGCCAAGGCCCTGGCCACGGAATTCAGGCGCCAGGCCGATGGTCTGGATGTAGCCGGCAAAGCTGCCGTGCAGGTCGAGCAGCAGCAATCCCGCGAAGCGCCCGTCGACATGCGCCACATACCGTTCGCGGCCGGGAAGGCGCACGGTGCGCAGCAGCGCGTCGACGCCGTAGCCCAGCGTGAGCCAGGGGTCGCTGGCCGCCATCATGTCGGCGCAGGCCTGTTCCAGCGACGGGTCGATCAGGGGGGCGACGTGCATCATCGGGTCGGCAGCGCGGCGGTTCAGAGCGACTCCACGATCCAGTCGTGGATTTGCGGTCGCAGCGCGAGGAAGGCCTTGTTGTCGCGGCCACCATAAACGCGGTTGCTCAGGATCGCAACCAGCAAGTCGCGCTCGGGGTCGTACCACAGGGATGTGCCGGTGAAGCCGGTGTGGCCGATCGACTGCGCCGAGAAGTACCTGCCGCAACTGGCGCCCTGCGGCGACGGCAGCATGAAGCCCAGCGCCCAGTCCCCGGCCTGCGGCGCAATGGCGCGCCGCGCGAACAGCTGCGCCGTAGGCTGGCGCACCCTGGCGCCCGCCAGCCCGCGCAGCTGGGCCCGCAATAACAGACCATAGGCCGCCAGGTCGTCCATGCTGCCGAACAGCCCGGCGTGGGTGGAGATGCCACCGAGCGCCCAGGTGTTGTCGTCGTGCACCTGGCCCTTCAGGCGCTGGTGGCGCCAGGGGCACAACTCGGTCGGCGCGTACTGCGCCGGCGGATGCAGCGGCTGGTTGTCGACATGGAAAGCCAATGTGCTGCCCGGGTAGGTGCTGGCATGCAGGCGCTGCCACACCTCCAGCAGGTTGCTCTGGTGCAGGGCTTCGAGCACGAAGCCGAGCAGCATGAATCCCAGGTCGGAATAGACTGCCCGTCCGGTCTTGTCGCAGGGCGCTGCCTGCAATTGCGCATAGAGCCAGCGGCGGCGCTCGGGCCACGGCAGGCGCAGGTCCGCCGACTCGTGGAACGGCATCCACCATGCGATGCCCGCGGTGTGTGTGAGCAGCTCGGTGAGGCGGATGTGCGGATGGCTGAAGTCGGGCAGCATGTCGCCCACGGTCGTGTCCAATGTCCACAGCCCCTGGTCGAAGGCCTGCATTAGCGCCTGCTGGGTGAATACGATCTTGGTCAACGAGGCCAGGTCGTAGTAGAGGCTGGTGTCGCCGACCTGCAGGTCGCACACCGGCGCGCCACCAGCGTAGGCGCGCAGCACCACGCCCGGGGTAACATCGACCATGGCGGCCTCGATGCGAGGCACCAACTTCTGTTCCAGGCTCTGCCGAGTCACCATTTCACAAATGTACAACCCGCAGACGCCCCTGCTGGACATCCAGGACCTGAGCGTGCGCCTGCGCACGGCAAGTGGCACCCACACGGTGCTGGACCGGGTGTCGCTGCAACTCGGCGCCGGCAAGACGCTGGGCCTGGTCGGCGAATCGGGCTGCGGCAAAAGCGTGACCGCACTGGCCATCATGCGCCTGCTGCCGCGCGCGCAGACGATCTATTCCGGCGGCCGCATCCTGTTCGGCGGCCTCGACCTGTTGGCCCAGTCGGAACAGACCATGCGCGGCTTGCGCGGCAGCCAGATCGCAATGGTGTTCCAGGAGCCGATGACCAGCCTGAACCCGGTGCTGACGGTGGGCGACCAGGTCGCCGAGGGCCTGCGCCTGCACCGCGGCATGGACGCGCGCGCCGCCGCACTGCAGGTGGTGCGCCTGCTCGACCTGGTCGGCATCGCGGCAGCAGCCAAACGGGTCGGCGCCTATGCCCATGAGTTGTCGGGCGGGCAACGCCAGCGCGTGATGATCGCCATGGCCCTGGCCTGCCAGCCCAAGCTGCTGATCGCCGACGAGCCGACCACCGCGCTGGACGTCACGGTGCAGGCGCAGATCCTGCGCTTGCTGGGCGAGCTGCGGCGCGAATTCAACATGGCCATGTTGCTGATCACGCACGACCTGGCGCTGGTGGCCGACCACTGCGACACGGTGGCGGTGATGTACGCCGGCCGCATGGCCGAGGTGCGCAGCGTGCAGGGCCTGTTCGCGCAGCCAGCCCACCCCTACACGCGTGCGCTGCTGCAGACGGCACCGGCCGGGCACCCGCCGGGAACCCTGCTGCCCACGATCTCCGGCGCCGTGCCGCCGCTCGGCGCGCGCGCGGACAACTGCCTGTTTGCGTCACGCTGCCCGCGGGCCGACGCGCGCTGCGAACATGCCGCACCGCTGCTGGCACTTGGCGGCCGGCCCGACGAGCGGGCCGCCTGCTGGTATGCCGATGCCGCCTGAGGTCACGAC
>JANMYG010000224.1:0-2235 GCA_031381865.1 Betaproteobacteria bacterium
GCCTGGGGCCAGTTGCCATGCAAGCCGCCGACAGCGCGGGCCACCCCACGCTCCACCAGCCACAGGCCGCCGGTGTCGACCTCGCACAGGCGGCCGACCCTGGCGGCAATCACCTCGAACACCGGATCGAGATTGCCCGGCGACGCGTTGATGACCTCCAGCACGTCCGCAGTGGCCTTCTGAGCGGCCAGCGTCTCGGTGGCTTCGGCCGTGCGCAGCGCGACTTCCTGCTGCAACGCGCCAGAACCCCGCAAGTGGGCCAGCGCCATCGCTGCCTGCGCGGCGAATGCGGCCAGCAGGCCACGGTCGGCATCGTCGAAGCGGCCGCGCTGGCCTTCGATGTCGGCATACAGGTAGCCCAATGGGCCCTGCGGCGCCAGCGACGGCGCCACCAGGCAACTGCGCTGCTCGCGCGGCGCTGCACCCTCGGGGCCGTGGCGCAGGCGGCTGGCACCGGTTTCCAGTGCTTCGGCGAGCCAGGGCGCAACGGACCGCAGCAGGCCCTCGGCACTTTCGCCGGCGGGCAGCTTCGATCCGGCGATGGTCGGTGCGTCCGCTGCGCGTTGCAGCACCAGCAGTACCCGCTGCGCGCCCAGCAACTTCTTGGCTTCGCTGACGATGGTCGCATGCAGCGCGGCCTCGCTCTTCAGTTTGCCAAAACGCATCGGCAGTCGTGCCAGCCGGTCGAGCTGCGAGAGTGCAGGGGCTTGGGTCTTCTTCGGTCTAGCTTGCATCAGGGGCCTTCGCCTGTTTCAGCCCCGCCACCAGCCGATCCACGCGGACGGACTTGGTTGGTGACGCTCCGGTGGCTGCCGGGTCGCAGCGATTCGCCGGACCATGTCACGCAACATCAAGCACCAGACGCCTGCCACACGCCTCGGCGTACTTGCGCAGCGTAGCGATGGACGGTGAATGCTTGCCAGTCGCAAGCGAGCGTTCAAGACGGGCGACCGAGGGCGCCTGGGTGCCCATGAGTTCGGCCACCTGGGCCTGCGACAAACCCGCTTCATGCCTGGCTCTCAGCAGAACATCGAGCAGCGCGGACTCTTCCCGTTCGATGCGTTCGACCTCTTTTCGTACGCCAGGACGGCGCAACAACTTTTCGACGACTTGTTCATGGGTGCGCATGTTTGACTTCCTTCATTCGTGATTCGGCAATTCTGATTTCGCGAGGTGGTGTCTTCTGCGTTTTCTTGACAAAACAGTGGCGCATGACGATGCGCCTGCCGACAAGCGTACAGAAGAAGACGCGGGCTATGCCCTCTTGGCCTTTCAAGCGCAGTTCGAACAACCCACCACCAAGCGCTTGTGTGTGTGGCTCACCCAGATTCGGTCCCAACGAGACGATCCGGCGTGTCAGAACGATGTAGCGCGCTGCCAAGGTATCGGGTAGCGCGAGCACCTCTTCTTCGACGGCTTCGTTGTAGTAGCTGATCGTGTAATCCACCGGGCGACAATAACAAATATGTTACTGAAAGGCAAGTCTGATTTCCGAGAAATTCAGACGGTGCCTGGGCTGATCGGCGTTCATGCTGCCCCACGTTGATGCACCTGCAGCAGCGCCTGCACCAGCGCATCCACCCGTATCGGCTTGGTCACATAGTCGTCCATGCCCGCGGCCAGGCATTCCTCGCGGTCGCCTTGCATGGCGTTGGCGGTCATGGCGATGATGCGCGGGCGCTTGTCCGGCGGGTGTTTGGCCGTGATGCGCCGGGACGCCTCCAGCCCATCCATCTCGGGCATCTGCACGTCCATCAGCACGACGTCGTAGGGCTGGCGCTCGATGCACTCGATCGCCTCGATGCCGTTGCTCGCCAGGTCGGCCCGGTAACCCATCTGCAGCAGGAGCCGCATGGCGAGCTTCTGGTTCACCACGTTGTCCTCGGCCAGCAGGATGCGCAGCGGGTGGCGGATTGCCATCTCGGCGTCCATGCGCGGCTTGGCCGGTGCCGCTGCGGCTTTGGGCGCAGCGTCCTTGCCCAGCAGGCCCACCAGCGTGTCGAACAGCTGGCTCTGGTGCAGCGGCTTGGCCAGCGTCGCGGCAAAGCGGCCGTCACCACTGTCCTTGCGACCCAGCGAGGTGAACAACACCAGCGGGAGTGGGTGCCCGGCCTCACGGATCTTGTGCGCCAGCATCGCGCCGTCCATGCCCGGCATGTGCATGTCCAGGATCGCCAGGTCGTAGGGCTGGGCCGCTGCCTGGTTGTGCAGCATCTCCAGCGCCCTGGCCGGGAA
>JANMYG010000268.1:0-2757 GCA_031381865.1 Betaproteobacteria bacterium
GGCGAAGGAGCGGCTCGAGGCGGCCGGCATCGCGTTGAGTGGCGGGCCGGTCCGTTTCGGCCCCGGTGCACAGGGCATCTTCGTGCGCGATCCGGACCGCAACGTGATCGAACTGCACCAGCGCGGTTAGCCCGGTTTTGCCCGCTGTCGTCCTCAAGGAACCGCGCCGTTTCGGCCCGGGCAGCGCAGCCATGTGGACAAGCCTTGTTGGCGACAATTGCCACGCCGGCCATGCTGCTTGACGCCGTCCATCTGAGAATACAAAGCAGTTGGTTTCGGTTCGCTATAGCCCGGAGGTATTGGCGTACTTCAAATCGACCGGTAAAGGGTGGCAGGCGCGCATGGATGGCGTGTTGCGTGAGTATGTGACGCGCGGGCCTGATCGAGCATGAACGCAAGTCCCCCAGAGCCCCAGCACCGTGGACCAGCCTTCCCACCAACTTTCAATGACCGTCCTGATGATGCCGGACACCGCGAACTTTGCGGGCAACGTGCATGGTGCAACCATCCTCAAGCTGCTGGACCAGGTGGCCTAAGCCTCGGCCAGGCGGTACGCGGGGCGTTACGTGGTGACGCTGAATGTAGACCAGGTGATGTGCCGCCAGACGATCCCTGTCGGCGAGCTGGTAACCTTTCTGGCCCCGGTCAACTACACCGGCACGTCATTCATGGAGATCGGCATCAAGGTGATAGCGGAGGAAATCCGCACCCCAAACGTGCGCCACGTCGACAGCTGCTGCTTCACCATGGTGGCCGTTGACGACAACCGCAAACCCGTCGCGGTGAAACTCTGGCAGCCGGAGTCGGACGACGAGCGGCGGCGCCACGCGGCCGCGGTGTTGCGCCGGGAGATGCGGCAGAAGACGGAAAAGCGCGTCGGAGATTTGAAGGCGGGTGAACGAGCAGTTCCGGCGCCGCCGGATGAAGCCATGCTCCACGAGGACCTTCGCCTGTTCCTCGCTCTGGGCGATGGGCGCAACATGCATCGCGTGGCAGCGCGCGCGCAGGCGGGTATCCAAGCCGTCACCAATTTGTCGTCGATGGCGCGGTCCAGCGGTGACTTGCCTCATTTGTTGGTCATTGTTTAGCCCAGACCAAGTCGCGCTCTTTCTCAATTTCTGCCATGCGTTTTCTTGGACACCACGTGCATGACCGGTACATCACCAGTAAAGCGGCTTGACATGTTGCATGACTCCCAAAGTGGATTGCTCCATCGCGCGCAAAGACGGAGATGACACGCAAGTCCGCGTCACCGCACCGAAACGGTAAAACTCTGCGCGCCAAATTTATCCGAGCACGGTTTGCCGGAGCAGTTTGGCCTTCCGGAATAAATGGATTCGCCAGAACCTTGGATGCCGGCCTTGGCTGCGGCAGAAACGGCGGCTTCTCCGGTCGGCAACTTGAGGAACCCGATAGGGCTGCCGTCGCGGCCTGATCTCACCATGGAATAGTCCCGCGGCACATCCGAAACAATCGCCAGCACCTGCACGAGTCCGGCGGGACCCACAGTCTCGAGCTGCCAGCCCTTGTCAGGAACCTGCATCCTCTGCCCCGCCTGGATGCGATTCGCGGTGACGATCTTGTTGGGGAATATAAGGTTCAAAGCACCATCGGGGTCCAGGACAAGGACGTATACATACCCGCTGCGCGAAGAACTCACGTTCATGACGAACTCATCCTTGCCGATCTGGAATTCAGTCTTGGAAGGCGTGGCGTTGACCGAAAAGCCGGGCGCCGAAGCCAGGACCACCCGCCCGAACTCCGCGGCCGTATTGAACGCACGCGCGGGCGGAGGCGGCGCAACCGGCGGGCTGCTTGCAATGGGAACGCCTTCTGACGCCGTTGCCGTTAGGGGCGGCGGCACGGTCAGTACGTTCCCCTTGGCAGGCTGGGTCTGTGGCGTGGCCTTGCTTTCAATCGACCCGGTTGTAGGCGCTGCGCCACCTCGCATGAAGGCCAGGCCGGCAACTACGGCGGCAATTACGGCCACCGCACCGATAGCCAATGCCATTACCTTCTTCTTCGATGAGGAGGCCGCGCCGCTCGAACCGGCTGCCGGTTGCCGCCGCGTGGTGGTGCCAGGTCTATTTCTCGCGCGCGATTGTTCGAGTACCAGAAGCGGATCGAGCTCCGGCGCAGCGGATCCACTCCGAGAAATTGTCCGGCCCGTAGCGCTGCCCAGCCCGAGCTCCTGCCGGAAATCCTGCACCGATTGGGTGCGTCGCTCCGGCGTCACCCGCAATGCGGTGTCTATCGCCGCGCAGAAACCCTCGCTGTATCGCCCACCGGTTGTCATACCCAGCGGCACATAGGTGTCGTTGACCATGCGGGCGACCGAAGGCGGCGGAAGAATCCCGCTCGCGGCCTTGTAGATCACGGCGGCCAAGGCATACAAGTCGGTCCATGGCCCTTGCTTCATGCTTTCGATCTCCGCATATTGCTCGATGGGAGCGAAGCCTGGCTTGAGAATGACGGTCAACGAATGGGTGAGGCCTCCGATGACGCGGCGTGCGGCACCGAAGTCCAGCAGCAGGGGCGCCTGCGTGGCGGGATTCAGCAGGATGTTGTCCGGAGCGATATCGCGATGAAAGCAGTTCTTGTCGTGCAGTACGGAAAGAGCCTGTGTCAGAGGGTCGATCAACGCCAGCAGCCAGGCCTCGTCGGGTTTTTGCCCGGCAGCCGCCAGGTGGTCCTTCAGTGTCGTGCCCTCGTAGAACGGCATGACCATGTAGGCGGTTCCGTTCCCCTCCCAGAACT
>JANMYG010000276.1:0-2596 GCA_031381865.1 Betaproteobacteria bacterium
CACAAAACCCGTATCTCTCAACGATGACCCCAGAAAACCACACCTCCGGGGACGCGAAATTGGCGCGGGGTGGAGCAGCCCGGTAGCTCGTCAGGCTCATAACCTGAAGGTCACAGGTTCAAATCCTGTCCCCGCAACCAATTCTAAAAAACATATCAAATAGATAGAACCCGACCTAAACAGTCTGGTTTTGGCTTGCGCATTTTGTGTCAACGCCATGTCAACGTTTGAAGAGTCGTCCGTAAAACGACCGCAGGCACAGGCTTTCCCATCCCCATCCGGGCAGGCGACCTGCCGTTGAAATCAACGCTTTCTCCTGCTATATGACTCAGTCATACCAAGGAGGCGCAGATGACCGTCAAAACCACCCTCAGCTTTACCGACCGTCATCACCACTTCCTCTCGGAAAAGGTCGGGCAGGGCGTGTTTGCGACCCAGAGCGCTGCAGTTGCCGCTGCACTGGAACAGATGATGCAGGACGAGGAAGAACGCGAGGTCGCCCTCTCGGCCCTCGGGCAGGAAATCCGCGCCCGTATGGAAACGCCGCGCGCTGTCAACGGCGGAGTAAAAACCAGCCACGCGGCGGCGCAAAAGTCTACCAGTTGAGGGGATCTTTAGCGGAAGGTCGGACTGGGTTTTGCACCCCGGCAGCCGCGCTTTCAAAATAGCTGGCGACTGCCGGGGTGCGTTGGCCCGTGGGGGCCAAATCTGAGGCGGAGTTTAGTTGATTGCGTCCTTGCTGGCGCGGCTTTGCCCGAGGCGGTAGCTGTCGCCGTTCATCTCGAGGATGTTGACGTGGTGGGTCAGGCGGTCGAGAAGCGCGCCGGTAAGTCGCTCAGAGCCGAAGGTCTCGGTCCATTCATCGAAGGGCAGATTGCTGGTGATCAGGGTGGCGCCGCGCTCGTAGCCTTGCGAGATCATCTCGAACAACAGCTCGGCGCCGGTTTTGCTGAGCGGCACGAAGCCGAGTTCGTCGATGATCAGGAGCTTGTATCCCGCCATCTGCTTCTGCAGGCGCAAGAGGCGGCGCTCATCCCGAGCCTCCATCAACTCATGCACAAGCGCGGCGGCGGTGGTAAAGCCGACGGGCATGCCTTTCTGGCAGGCGGCCAGTCCGAGGCCGAGAGCAACATGGGTTTTGCCGGTTCCGCTCGGACCGAGGGCGATGACGTTCTCGCGTCGCTCGATCCATTCGCAGCGGGCCAGTTCCAGCACCTGCACCTTGTTCAGACTGGGGATCGCCTTGAAGTCGAAGCTGTCGAGGCTTTTGGTGGCCGGGAACCTGGCCGCCTTGATCCGCCGCTCGATCATCCGCCGCTCGCGGTCGATCAGCTCAAGTTCCACCAGCCGGGCCAGGAACTGGACATGATCCTGCCCTTCGGCGGCACATTGGCGCGCCAGTTTGTCGTATTCCCTGAGGAAGGTTGGCAGCTTCAGCGTCTTGAGATGATGGGCAAGCAGGATCTTCGGGGCGTCGCTCATGTGACGCTCCCCGCCACCAGGCACATGTAGCTGGCCGCTGACGTGGTCCCGACATTGGCCCGCGGCAGATAGGGGTAAATGTCGAGGTCGAGCTTGGGCGTTCGCTTCTCGACCTGACACAGGACCAGATGTTTGACTGCGTCAAAGCCGATGGCGCCCAACCGCAGCGCCGTCTTCACCGCGACATGCAGGTCGTTCAGATCAAAGGTCTCCAACAGCCGCAGGACCTGAACATACTCGCGCCGTCCCGCCTTGAGCATCCGCGCCTCCATCAAACGGCGCAGGGTCTGGAACTCAGGCGGCAGGTCCCATTCGGCCAGCGGCGCGGCCTGGTCGAAGGCATTGATCTTCCTCTCAAGCAGGGCAAGGTAGTGCACCGGATTGAAGACCATGTCCTCGCGGTCATAGCATCTGGCATGGCGGGCAATGATGTCCCCGCCACAGCCGATCACCACCCGGTCGACATAGCCACGCAGCCAAACGTCGCGGTGACCATAGGCAACCGGCACGGAATAATCGTTGGTCTTGTAGCGCACCAAAGCCTGTGAGGTGACCCGGCCGGTGGTCTGGTCGCAGGCAGCGAAGGGGGCAGACGGCAGATCCGCCATCGCGTCCATGTCCCGAGCGAGCCGGTGCCCAATCGTCTCGCTGTGACCGCGCAGAACATCAGACTGGCGCTTGCGGCATTGTGCTTCGAGCCAGAGGTTGAACGCGTCCCACGTTGCAAACCGCGGCACCGGCACCATGAAGTTGCGCCGGGCATAACCGACCAGCCCCTCGACGCCGCCCTTATCGTTCCCTTTGCCGGGGCGGCCATAGCGATCGCGGATCAAGTAATGCGACAGGAACCCGCTGAACAGCTTGGCCCGCTTACGGGTTCCGTCGGGCAGGATGCGCGCCACCAGGCATTTGTCGTTGTCGTAAAGCACCGACACCGGCACCCGCCCGAAGAAGGCGAAGGCGTGGATGTGGCCATCGACCCAGGCCTCAGAGATCGCCGCCGGATAGGCGCGCACGTAACAGGCATCGCTGTGTGGCAGATCGAGCGCGAAGAAATGCGCCTTCTGCTCGACACCCCCGATCACCACCATCGCTTCACCAAAATCCGCCTGCG
>JANMYG010000299.1:0-3278 GCA_031381865.1 Betaproteobacteria bacterium
GCGTCGAGCTGGTCAATCGCAAGGCCACTGGTGCGCACTTCCACAGCTACCTGAATTCGGGGCGCGACAGCCACGAGGAGGCGCTCAAGGTGCACGGTATCGGCAACGAGTTTCTGCGCGACAAGCCGGTCTTCGCGGCCGTGGCCGACGAGTTGCTCGCCTATGTTGCCGGCGCCGAGATCATCATCCATAACGCGGCCTTCGACCTGGGCTTCCTGAACCAGGAACTCGCGCTCATCGGACGGCGGCAGTTCCGCGAATTCGTGGGCAGCGTCACCGACACACTGGCCATGGCCAAGGAGATGTTCCCCGGCAAGCGCAATTCGCTCGATGCGCTGTGCGACCGCCTGGGCGTGGACAACTCCGGCCGCACGCTGCATGGCGCCTTGCTCGACGCCGAATTGCTGGCCGATGTCTACATCAACCTGACCCGTGGGCAAGAGGCGCTGCTGATCGACGCGGGCCATGCCCAGGCCGATGATGGCCTTGCGCCACAGCTGGACCTGAGCACATTCGACCTGCCGGTGCTGCTGGCCAACGCGCAGGAAATCGAGGCCCACGCCGACGTGCTGCGCCAGCTCGACAAGGCCAGCGGCGGCAAGACAGTGTGGCCCGCCCAGGCGGCTTGAGCCCACCATGCCTGTGGCATAATTCGCGCCTGTCGTGAAGCGTTCAGACGGGCGGTTAGCTCAGGGGTAGAGCACAGCATTCACACTGCTGGGGTCGGAGGTTCGAAGCCTCCACCGCCCACCAGGATAGTGTCGAAAACCAAGGACTTGCCAGCATTTGCAAGTCCTTTTTTGTTGGCGTTACGCAAACCGCGTTGAAGACCGGACAGGGACGCAAGCGGGGTCCAGTGGGGCCGGCCGAGCAGTGGCCAGGCTCGCTGACCAGGGGCAGGTTCACCTATTCCTTGCTTGGTTCGCGCGCTTGAGCTGGCCGACCTGGTACCACCCCCTGCTCGAAGGCCTGAACGCCGGCCGGAATGGAAACCCACGGGAGCTTCGACTGGACCCGGATGTGCCGGTCGATGACAAACCAATCAGGGTCATCGAACGTGCCCGCCGCAATGGTGGTCATGCCAGGGCGAATCTCTGCGGTGTGGTAGACGGTGGTGCCACAGGCCGGGCAGAAGCACATCCTCAACCAGCGGCCGCTTTCGTCGGAGCGATGTTCGCATTGCGCGATTTGTCCCTGCAGCAACTCCACCGACTGCGCATCGAACGACGCCAGGACGGCAAACGCGCTCGCCAGTCTGCGCTGACAAAATCGGCAGTGGCAGACCGTGCCGAAAGCCGGCTTGCCGTGAACACGGTAACGAACTGCGCCGCATGCACAGCCGCCGGAATGGGTCTCAGACATGGTTTTCGCCAACAGAAGGTGGGTGGAGCGTCATGGCGTCGATGATAGGGCGGCTGGTGCGGCCACGCGACAGGGCGGACACCGCGCCGGGCGGCGCCAATCCTTGCATTGCATGCACCAGGCTTGGTCAGGCCCGGCCCGCTGCTGTGCCGGCGGCGGCACCAAAGACCGGCTCCCACCGGCAACCCCTCAGCGCCGCCCGATCAGCGCGATCGTTCTCGAGTCGTCCAGTCCGTCGAAATATTTCAGCAGCGCGCGCCTGAACAGCGGCTCGTGCGGCAGCGCGTGCGCGAACAGCGTCATCGACGATCGGAACTTGAGGTCGTCGGGAGGCTCGAATATCTGGAACGCGGTCCTGTCCGCCACGGCCAGGACCAGTTCCACGGATTCCCTGAGCCTCGCCCCGAGCACCGGATGTCGCCAATAGGCCTGCGCTTCTTCCTTTGAGTTGGTGCCAAACCGCGCTGCCATGGCGCTGTGGCCCAGGCCCAGCAGCTGCGGAAAAACGAACCACATCCAGTGGCTGGTCTTGGCGCCGGCGGCCAGTTCGGCGCGAACCTGTTGGTAGACCGGGTCTTGTGCTTCGACGAAGCGCCGCAAATCGTGGGCGTCCGTCATTGCAGCGCCTTTGAACCGATGGCCGGTACCTTGGTCCGGCTCACACACCCAACGCGATGACCGCCGCCAGCGGCACGTTGGCCGGCGGCCCGTGGTCGGCCACCACCCAGGCCCTTTGTGTGTCGGCCGCGGCCTTCGCCAAATGCTCCAGCACGAAGCCCACCGAGCCTTTGTCAAGCCCGGCGAAGGGCTCGTCGAGCAGCGTGATGGTCGCGCCCGCCGCAAAGGCGGCAGCCAGCCAGACCTTGCGCTTCGACCCGGTGGACAACATGTAAATCGGTTTGTCCAGGTGCGGCGCCAGCGCGAATCCGTCGACCAGCGTGGCGAGCCGCTGCTCGTCGAACCGGGCATAAAGCCGGCGCTGCGACTCGAGGTAGTCGGCCGCCACCATCTGGTCATGTGCGTCCGAACGCGGGTCGGCCCAGAAGACCTGCCGCCGGTACTCGGCCGGCTGCTCGCCCAGCACAACACCGTTGGCCTCAACGCGCCCGCGCTCGGGCGCCAGCAACCCCGACAACAGCCGAAGCAGCGTGGTCTTGCCGCTGCTTTCATCGCCGTGCACCAAGGTGACGCCGGGCCCGATGCGCGCGAACCAGCCGCTGAACAGCTCGCGCTGCGGATAACGGAAATACAGCCCTTCGGCCGCCAGCAGCACGGGCGCGGCGACGCTCCGGTCGATCAGTTGCGCCTGGTCAATACTGTGCATCGGTCGATTGCGGGAATGCCGGCCGCACAGGGTGTCACTGGGCAGCCCAACCGCCGTCCATGTTCCACGCCACGCCGCGCACGTTGTTGCCGGCGCTGGAGCAGAAGAACACCGCCAGCTGGCCCAGTTCTTCGGGTGTGGTGAACTGCATCGAGGGCTCCTTTTCGCCCAGCAGTTGCCGGGTCGCCTCGGCGTCGGAGACCTTCATCGCCGCGGCCCGGGCGTCGACCTGTTTTTGCACCAGCGGCGTCAGCACCCAGCCCGGGCAGATCGCATTGCAGGTGACGCCGGTGGTGGCGTTTTCCAGCGCCGTCACCTTGGTCAAGCCCACGAGGCCGTGTTTGGCCGCCACGTAGGCCGACTTTTCTGCCGAGGCGACGAGGCCGTGCACCGACGCCACGTTGATGATGCGGCCCCAGTTGGCGGCCAGCATCGCCGGCAGCGCCAGCCGAGTGGCGTGGAACGCGCTCGACAGGTTGATCGCGATGATCGCGTCCCAGCGCTCCGAGGGGAAGTTCTCGATGCGCGCAACGTGCTGTATGCCGGCGTTGTTGACCAGGATGTCGACCCGGCCGAACTGGGCCGCCGCGTA
>JANMYG010000301.1:0-5104 GCA_031381865.1 Betaproteobacteria bacterium
CCCCTTCGCCGCGCTGGCGGCCACGCTGGACTGGCCGATGCCCCCGGGCGGTTACCGTCCGGCGCCGGGAACGCAATTGCCCCCGCTGTGGCACTGGCTGTATTTCCTGCCGATCCATGCGCAGTCGGAGATCGGCCCCGATGGCCACGCCAGGCGTGGCGGTTTTCTGCCGCCGGTGCCCTTGCCCCGGCGCATGTGGGCCGGCAGCGACTTCGTGTTCCATGCGCCGCTGCATGTGGGCGATGCGCTGTCGCGCAGCTCGATCATCGTCGACGTCAGGCAGAAGTCCGGCCGCAGCGGCAGCCTGGTGTTCGTGAAAGTGCGCCATGAGGTGCGCCGCAATGGCAGCGCCGAAGTGGCCCTGACCGAGCACCACGACATCGTGTACCGCCCGGCCCCGTCGCCCGACGATATTGCCGCGCCACCGCAGGCCGCACCTGCGCAGTGGGACTGGGAGCGTCGCATCGTGCCCGACGACGTGTTGCTGTTCCGTTATTCGGCGCTGACCTTCAATGGCCACCGCATCCATTACGACCGGCAGTACGTGACCGGTGTCGAGGGATACCCGGGTCTGGTGGTGCACGGACCGCTGATCGCCACGCTGCTGATGGACCTGCTGCGCCGCAAAGCGCCAGGCGCCACCGTGCTGAAATTCGAATTCAGGGCGGTACGGCCGAGCTTCGACATCGATCCATTTTCGGTGCATGGCGCGCGCGCGGCCGACGGCAAGAGCGTGCACCTGTGGGCGCGCGACCATGACGGCTGGCTCACGATGGACGCCACCGCCACGCTGGCCTGAAGGACAACGCCATGCAACCGCTCAAGGGCATCACCGTCGTCACGCTGGAACACGCCATTGCGGGGCCGTTCGCGACCCGGCAGCTGGCCGATCTCGGCGCCCGCGTGATCAAGATCGAACGCCCCGGCGTGGGCGATTTCGCGCGCGGCTACGACGAGCGGGTGCGCGGCCTGGCCTCGCATTTCGTGTGGACCAATCGCTCCAAGGAAAGCCTCACGCTGGACGTCAAGCGCCAAGAGGCGCAGCGCATCCTGATGCGCCTGGTGCTCGAGCAGGCCGATGTGCTGGTGCAGAACCTGGCACCGGGTGCGGCGGCGCGCCTGGGGCTGTCGTACGCGGCCTTGTGCAAGGCCAAACCGGGGCTGATCGTGTGCGACATCTCCGGTTACGGTGCGGACGGCCCGTACCGCGACAAGAAGGCCTATGACCTGCTGATCCAGAGCGAGGCCGGACTGGTGTCGGTCACCGGCACGCCCGAGACGCCGTCCAAGGCCGGGTTGTCGATGGCCGACATCGCGGCCGGCATGTATGCGTACACCAACATCCTGGCCGCGCTGATGCAGCGCCAGCAGACCGGCCAGGGCCGACACATCGACATCTCGATGCTGGACGCGCTGACCGAGTGGATGGGTTTTCCGCTGTATTACGCGTTCGACGGCGCGCCGCCGCCGCCGCGCACCGGCGCCAGCCACGCCACCATCTACCCGTATGGCCCGTTCGCCGCCGGTGACGGCAAGACCGTCATGCTGGGCCTGCAGAACGAACGCGAATGGAAGATCTTCTGCGACCAGGTATTGCGGCAGCCGGCACTGGCCACCGAGGCGCGTTTTGCCACCAACCCGCAGCGCAGCGCGCAGCGCGAAGAGCTGCATGCGCTGATCCTGCAGGTGTTCTCCGGCCTCACGGCGGACCAGGTGGTGCAGCGGCTGGAGGCCGCCGGCATCGCCAACGGCCAGGTCAACACGATGGCGCAGGTGTGGGCGCATCCGCAGCTCGCGGCACGTGGCCGCTGGCGCGCGGTGGACACACCGGCCGGGCCGGTGCCCGCGTTGTTGCCGCCGGGCTCGTGGGATGCGGATGGGCCGCGCATGGATGCCGTGCCGGCACTGGGACAACACACCGATGCGATCCTGGGCGGCCTGGGTTATGGCCCGGAGCAGATCGCCGCGCTGCGCGCCGGGAGCGTGGTTTGACGGACTGTGTGCTCGCGTCGATCCGGTAGCGCCGAGGCGCGCGCCAGCCGCTGCTGGCGCGCCGCGTACCTGCCTGTGGGCGCTCGGTGCCCAGGCGCCGGGCAAATGGTAGGCTCGGGCCACGCCTGCCGGGTTGCGGGTCGCGACGAAGGAGACCAACGAATGATCGAACACCACCAAGACATCCCCACCGCCGACGGCGCCATGAACAGCTTCGTGGTCCATCCCGAGGAGGGCGGGCCGCACCCGGTGGTGCTGTTCTACATGGACGCGCCGGGCAAGCGCGGGGAATTGCACGACATGGCGCGGCGCATCGCCGCGGTGGGTTATTTCGTGGTGCTGCCCAATTTGTACTACCGGCGCACGCGCGAGTTCCGGATGACTGAGCGCACCGAGGCCGCGCTGGCGCAGATGTTCGCGCTGATGCATACGCTGGACGCTGCGAGCACCCGCTGCGACACGCAGGCGATGCTGGACTTCGTGGACCGCCAACCGCATGCCGACGCCACCCGGATTGGCGCCGTGGGTTACTGCATGAGCGGGCCGTTCGTGGTGTGGGCGGCGGCGGCCTTTCCCCAGCGCCTGCGCTGCATCGCGTCCATTCATGGCGCCAACATGGCCACCGACCATGCCGACTCGCCGCACCGCGTGGTGGCAGGAGTGCGGTGCGAGAGTTACTTCGCCTGCGCCGAGACCGACCAGTGGGCGCCGCCGGCGGACATCGAAAAGCTCCAGTCCGCGCTGCAGGCGGCCGGCGTGCCGCACCGCGTCGAGTGGTACCCCGGCGTCGAGCACGGCTTCGTGTTTCCGCTGCGCGCGCCGATCTACAACCGCGACGCGGCGGAACGGCACTGGGAGCGCCTGTTTTGCCTGTTCGCGCGCAACTTGCGGCCGGCGGCGTAGACGCTCCCGCGGCGGCGCCCGGGCATTCGTGCCGTGAATGCGCGGCATCATGAATCAAAAGTGGAGTCTTGCTGGCGCTGCCCGTAGCATGGGTGCATGCGGCGCGCTTGCCGGCGCACCGTCAACAGCGCGAAGGGAATCCAGCATGACCGGTTATATCCACAACGAATACGCACAACCCCGCCTGACCGACCACCGCGCGCGCGCCGCCAGTTCCTCGCCGACGCAACTGCATGACGCCCGCGCCGCCGCACGGCGCCTGTCCAGCGCTCTGCTGGCCACGGTGTTGTCGACCTTGATCGTGCTCGCCGACCGGGTCGTGGACGCCTGGACCAGCGGCGGGCTACTGCTGGCGCTGCTGGTGTTGTGGCTGGTGCTGTTCACCGGACTGCAGCTGTTCGTGGGCGCCACACGCCGGCTGGCGTTGTGGGCCGTGGCCGCTGTCGATGCGGCGGCGGAAGACGACGCCCGTCAAGGCGCGAATGCGCCGCCGGTGCCGGCTGGAAACAGCGCGGTGCACACGGCCGGCGACATGGGCGCGGCGCAACACCAGCACCAGTTGCCGCTTTTTGTGTCCACCGTGGCGGCGGACCGCCGCGACTGATCGGCAGTGGCGTTCAGGGTGTGAACCAGTCGCGCTGGGAACGCAGCGGCGTGTGCGACGCACGTCGTCGGACAGGAGTCCGGGCCCGTTGCGCCGGCGCCGCCCCGTCGCGGCACCTCAGCTGCGCGCCTTCTTGTCCCGGTACATCGCCGCGTCGCTGCGGTGCGTGAGCGACTCGACCGTGTCGCCGGGCAGCGCGGCCGCCACGCCGACGCTGATGCTGGACTGCAGGCCCGCGGCGATCGACGGCCAGTCGAAGGCGCGCACGGCGGCGGCGATACGCGCGCACACCTGCTGCGCGACGCGCAACTCGGCGTTCTTGAACACGATCACGAATTCGTCGCCGGCCAGCCGCGCGGCCATGTCGTCCTCGCGCACGTGCGACTTGAGGATCTGGGCAATGCGCCTTAGCACCGCGTCACCGACCTGGTGCGAATAGTTGTCGTTGACCTGCTTGAAATGGTCCACATCGATCAGCGCAACGCAGGGCGGCTGCCCGCGCTCCAGCCCGTTGCGCAGCAGCTCGGCGGCATAGAGCTCGAAATTGCGCCGGTTGGGGAGGCCGGTCAGCGTGTCTTCCAGTGACAGCTTTTCGAGCTGGCGCGAGGTGATCTCGAGCCGGTCGACGCTTTCCTGGCGCTGGCGCAGGTCGACCTGCCATTCCACCACCTTCTCGCGCGTCCCCAGGCCGTCCGAGCGGATCAGCTGTTCGCGCAGGCGTAGCCGGCGCAATTCATCCAGCGCCTGGCCGTTGTGGCCCTGCGCAACGAACAGCTGGGACGACAGCAGGTGCCCCAGGCAGGCCAGCTGTTCGTGTTCGACCTCGACCGCGATTTCGACCATGCGCGCGGCGTGCCGCAACGCCGCGGTCCAGTCGCCCTGGGCCCAGGCGATCTCGGCGCGCACCCAGCTCTCGAGCGCCGACAGCCAGGTCACCGTGCCGTAGCGCCGGGCCCAGCCCGCCATCGCCTCGACGTCCAGCGCCGCCTGCCCGATCCGGCCGTGCCAGCACTGGTCCAGCGCCAGGCCGAACAACAACACGGCCTCGGTGGTCACCTGCGTGCCGGACGACGCGCCTCCCGCGTCGCCACTGGCGATCAGCGCGATGATGGCCTCACGCAGGCGGCGCATCTGCACCAGCGCGGGCAGTTCGCCCACGTAATAACGCTCGTAGAAGACGCGGATCACTTCGGTCCACCACTGGTTCACACACGGCTGGAACGTGCTCAGCGACGGCGCGGCGTTCTCGGCGATCTGGATCGCAGTGCGCAGGGCCTGCTCGGCTTTCTCGAAACTGTGGCTCCAGAAATAGGCCACGCCCAGCGCGTTGTACGACAACACACTGTGTTCGTCCTTCTCCAGGAACTGGCTCAACCGCACGCTCAGCAAGGCGGCTTCGACCGCTTCCTCGTTGCGGCCCAGGTTGATCGATACGAAGGCATGGGTGGTGAGCGCCATCACCTCGCCCGAGGTGTCCCCCAGCAGCTGGAACAACTGGGCCGCGCGCTGGCTGGCGCGGTGCGCGCGCCGGTAACGTGACAACATGCGGTCGCAATGCGCCAGGCACAACAGCGCCTTGGCCTCGAAGTGGCGGTCGCCCAGCGC
>JANMYG010000302.1:0-3771 GCA_031381865.1 Betaproteobacteria bacterium
CGAATAGACCCGGCCGGTCCCCTTGGCCTCGCTGCCGAAGACCAGCAGCACATCGACGCTGCGGCACGGGAAGATGCCGTACAGCCCGTCGCCCGCCTTGAAGCCGAGCGAGCCGGGCTCGACCTCGTGGCCCTTCAGCGCGCGGACCCAGCCCTTCAGGCTCACCACCACCGTGACCGGCTCGTCGACGATGCGCAGTTCGGCAACGGCTCTCTTGCCGGCCTCGATCAGCGTTCGCCTGTCGTCGCCGTGCTGCTTGGCGTCCTGCTCGATCTCCTTGACGAGGGTGCGCTTGAGCGTCGTCGGGCTGTTCAGGATCTCCTCGAGTCGGCCCTGCTCGACGCGCAACTCCTTCAGCTCCTGTTCGATCTTGATCGCCTCCAGCCGCGCGAGTTGGCGCAGCCGGATCTCGAGGATGTCGTCGGCCTGGCGTTCCGACAGCGCGAAACGCGCCATCAGCGCCTGGCGCGGTTCGTCGGCCTGGCGGATGATCGCGATCACCTCGTCGATGTTGAGCAGGACGAGCTGGCGGCCCTCGAGGATGTGCACCCGGTCCAGTACCTTGGCCAGGCGGTGGTTGGAACGCCGCTCGATCGTCTTGTGGCGAAACTCGATCCACTCCAGCAGCATCTGGCGCAGCGACTTCTGCGTCGGCCGTCCGTCCAGGCCGACCATGGTCAGGTTCACCGGCGAAGATGTCTCCAGGCTGGTGTGGGCCAGCAGCGTCGTGACCAGCTCCTGCTGCTCGATGCGGCTGGTCTTGGGCTCGAACACCAGGCGCACCGCAGCGTCCTTGGACGAC
Source organism: Betaproteobacteria bacterium (assembly GCA_031381865.1). Taxonomy (GTDB): domain Bacteria; phylum Pseudomonadota; class Gammaproteobacteria; order Burkholderiales; family Burkholderiaceae_C; genus CAISIP01. Next base: position 803 of record JANMYG010000302.1, read on the forward strand.
TCGTCGCGCACCACGTCGAGCACCGACAACACGCTGGCCTTGAGTTGTGTCTGCTCCTGCGACAGCGCCTTCTTGCCGGCGCGCACCTTGGGGTTGGTCAACTCCTCGATTTCCTCGAGCACCCTTTGCGTGCTGACGTTGGGTGGCAGTTCGGTCACCACCAGTTGCCACTGGCCGCGCGCGAGGTCCTCGATCTTCCAGCGCGCGCGCACCTTGAGCGACCCGCGCCCGCTGCGGTAGGCCTCGGCGATCTCGCCGGCGCTGCTGATGATCTGGCCGCCACCGGGGTAGTCCGGGCCGGGCACCAGCGCCAGCACTTCGTCGTCCGCCAGGTGGGGCGCGCGCACCAGCGCGACACAGGCCGCGGCGATCTCGCGCAGGTTGTGGCTCGGGATTTCGGTCGCCAGTCCCACCGCGATGCCGCTGGCGCCGTTGAGCAGCGCAAACGGCAGGCGCGCCGGCAGTTGCACCGGCTCTTCGGTGGAGCCGTCGTAGTTCGGGATGAAGGCCACCGTGCCCTCGTCGATCTCGTCCAGCAGCAGGCTGGTGATGCGGGCCAGCCGGGCTTCGGTGTAACGCATCGCGGCGGCGCCGTCGCCGTCGCGGCTGCCGAAATTGCCCTGGCCGTCGATGAGCGGGTAACGCTGCGAGAAATCCTGGGCCATGCGCACCAGGGCGTCGTAGGCGGCCTGGTCGCTGTGCGGATGGAAGCGGCCCAGCACGTCGCCCACGACCCGGGCGGATTTGACCGGCCGCGCGCCGACGTTGCCGTTGACCCCCCCGAAACCCAGGCCCATGCGCGACATCGAATACAGGATGCGCCGCTGCACCGGTTTTTGCCCGTCGCAGACGTCCGGCAGCGCGCGGCCCTTGACGACGCTCAGGGCGTATTCCAGGTAGGCGCGTTGCGCGTAGGTGGCCAGGTTCAGCGCGTCGTCGCCATCACCAGGCGGCGTCGCTTGGGAAAAGTCCAGGGTCGGTTGGTCACTCATCGCATGGGGGGGGTGGTTCAATAGGCCGGCAGTGGCGCTTGCGCGCGGCGGCCGGGCGCCGGAATTTCCGGCAGCTGGCTCAATCCGCCTCGTTCTTGGCTTTGGCCGCGACAGGATTGGCCGGCAGGTTGCCGCGATTGGCGGCGCCACCCTTGATGGTGGGCCGCACGCGCGACAACGGATGACGCAACTCGGGCGCCAGCGCGGGCGGCTTGAGCACCGAATAGAGTTGCATCACGGTCTTCACATAATTCTGCGTTTCCTTGTAGTTCGGAATCTGGTTGCCGGCGCGTTGCACGGCGCCCTCGCCCGCGTTGTAGGCCGCGATTGCCAGCTCGAGCTGGCCCGGAAACATGTTGATCAGGTCGCGCAGGTAACGCGTGCCGGTCTTGATGTTGATGCGCGGGTCGGTCAGCTTCTTTTCCAGCGCGGTCTTGCGGTCGCCTTCCACGCCGTACCGGCGGGCCGTGGCGGGCATGATCTGCATCAGGCCGATCGCACCCTTGGGCGACACGGCGGTGGTGTCGAAACCGGATTCCGCGGCGATCAGCGCCTGCAACAATTCGAAGTCGATATTCTGGTCGCTTGAGGCGTCGCGCAGATGTTGCCGGACCAGTTTGAAATTGGGTGAAACATTGAAGAAGTCGATCAGCTTGCCCGGCGTGGCGGGAACCACCACCAGCGGGTTGCGCGAAGGCTCGGGGGCGGCGGGGTCCAGGCTGGTGTCGAAGGTCTCGGCGCTGCGAAAGAAAAGTTCGTAGCGGTCATCGAGCCGCTCGGCGGAAAAATGCGCAACGCCCTTTTCGTCCACGTAGGCCCATACGTCGGCGCGCGCCGGCACGGAGATACACAGCAGCAGCGCGGCCGGCCACAAGGCGCGCGCCCATCGGCCGAGCCAGCGTGTTGCGATCGACAGGGGCCGCGCCATCAGACGTCGATCTCCACACTGTCGCCATGCAGCTCCATCAGCTCGCGGCGGGCCGCGGCCTCGCCCTTGCCCATCAGCTTGGTGATCAGGCGCTCGGTCTGGGCGAAGTCGATGTCGCCCAGGTACACCGGCAGCAGGCGCCGCGTGTCCGGGTTGAGTGTCGTGTCCCACAATTGCTCGGCATTCATTTCGCCCAGTCCCTTGAAACGGCTGATACTCCAGGCCCCCTCGCGCACGCCTTCCTTGCGCAGCTTGTCGAGGATCGCCGTCAATTCGCCGGCGTCCAGGGCGTAGGCCTTGGACGCGGGCTTCTTTCCGCGCGCTGGCGCATCGACCCGAAACAGCGGCGGCCGCGCCACATATACGTTGCCATTTTCCACCAGCTTGGGGAAATGGCGAAAGAACAAGGTCAACAACAGCACCTGGATATGCGAACCGTCGACGTCGGCGTCGCTCAGGATGCAGATCTTGCCGTAGCGCAGGCCCGAGAGGTCGGGCGCATCGGCCGGACCATGCGGATCGACGCCGATGGCCACCGCAATGTCGTGGATCTCGGTGTTGGCGAACAGCCGGTCGCGATCGACCTCCCAGGTGTTGAGCACCTTGCCGCGCAGCGGAAGGATGGCCTGCGATTCCTTGTCGCGCCCCATCTTCGCGCTGCCGCCGGCCGAGTCGCCCTCGACCAGAAAAACCTCGTTGTGCGCCAGGTCGCGGCTCTCGCAGTCGGTCAGTTTGCCGGGCAGGACCGCGACCCCGGAACCCTTGCGTTTCTCGACCTTCTGGCCGGCCTTCTGGCGCGTCTGCGCGGCCTTGATCGCCAGTTCGGCGAGCTTGCGCCCGTATTCGACGTGCTGGTTCAGCCACAACTCGAGCGCCGGCCGCACGAACCCGGAAACCAGGCGCACCGCATCGCGCGAATTCAACCGCTCCTTGATCTGCCCCTGGAACTGCGGGTCGAGCACCTTGGCCGAGAGCACGTAACTGGCGCGCGCAAATACGTCTTCGGGCAGCAGCTTGACCCCCTTGGGCAGCAGGGCGTGCAACTCGAT
>JANMYG010000416.1:0-6550 GCA_031381865.1 Betaproteobacteria bacterium
ACCTGGGAAGCAGCGTTCGACGATTCCGACAAGGCCCGCAACGCGCTCGCCGACCGCGAAGCCTGCGGCAAGCGGATCGCGGCTGCGCTGAACCTGCGCCTGGGGCTCGATTCCGTGCTCGGCGTCAAACAGGACGAAAGCGACGACTGGGCCGCGCTCACGCGTGCCGACGTCCTGTTCCTGACCATCGACAAACCGAAACGCATCGAGAACGAGTACGGGAAAGCGCTGGCGCGCGTGCGCAGCGACCCGTTCTCGATTTCCGCCGCACGCCGCAACATCGAGTTGTTCGAGTCGCTCGGCCTGCTGCCCGACAACGTGAAGGTGGCGCTTGGCGCGATCGACAAGGCGCTCGCCGTCGCGGGTGACCTGCCGGCGGCCCAGGAGCGACCGGCACGCGTGCTGCTCTTCACCGGCCACATGGTCGACCCGCCGGACCGCGCGCCGGACAAGGCGCGGTTTCCGCGCACGGCAAAGGCGCAGGCCGCGGCACGCGCCATGATCGAGCAGGCATTGCGCGACGAAATGCAGGCCCAGGGAGGCGTCTCGCTCGGGATCGCCGGGGGCGCGTGCGGCGCCGACATCCTGTTCCACGAAGTCTGCGCATCGCTGGGCATCCGCACGCTGCTCTACCTGGCGTTGCCGCAAGCCAAGTTCCAGGTCGAGTCGGTGCAGCATGGCGGCCCCGATTGGGTCGAGCGTTACCGGTTGCTGTGCGAACGCGCGCCGCCGCTGGTGCTGCAGCAGGACAAGGGGCTGCCGCGCTGGCTGACCGACAAGGCCGGTTATGACATCTGGCAACGCAACAACCTGTGGATGATGTTCAACGCACTCGCGCTCGACCCGAAGCACCTGAGCCTGATCGCGCTCTACAACCGCGCGCGCGAAGCCGACGGGCCGGGCGGGACGGCGCATCTGGTGACCACCGCGCAGGCGTGGGGATTCAAGCCGATCGAACTCGACGCGTCCAGGTTGCTGGCGCCATGACGCCCGGCGCTACCGGGCGATGAGAAGCAGCATCGCCTGGTCGTCGTCGGCGGGGCGGACGCCGGCAAACCGCGCCCGCATCCTTGCGCTCGACCGGCGGCGCGGCGCCAACGGGCACCGCGATGGCCAGCGCAAGGCCGGCAAACACGCTGTCGGCGGCTGGCAGTCGCTGCGCACGTCGGCCTGCAGGTCGAGTTGCTTGCGCGCCACCAGCATCGCCGTTCCGTGGTCGCCCGGGAAACCATTGACGATCACCACATCACCCGGGCGGGCGTTGCCGACCGTGAGTTCGATGCCACGCGCCACTACGCCGATGCCCGCAGTATTGATGAACAACTTGTCGGCCGCACCGCGCTCGACCACGCTGTTGTCGCCGGTGACGATCAGCACGCCGGCCTGTTGCGCAACGCGCTGCATGCTGTCGACCACGCGGCGCAGCGTCTGCACCGGCAGGCCCTCTTCCAGCACCATGGCGCAGGACAGGCACTGGGGCCGGGCACCGCCCATCGCCAGGTCGTTGACCGTGCCGGCCACCGCCAGCGTGCCGACGTCGCCGCCGGGAAAGAACAGCGGATCCACCACGTAACTGTCGGTGGTGAATGCCAGCGGGACGCTGATTGCCGCCAGTTGCTGCCGCGGCAACCGCGCCTGGTCTTCCATGGCGTCCGGCACGGGGTTGTGGAAGGCACCCAGGAAGACGTCTTCGATCAGGTCGCACATGGCCTCGCCGCCGCCGCCGCGCGCCATGGTGATATGGGTGTCGCGCACCCGGCCGCCGCGCACCTGCAGCACCGTCATCGCGGTGCCGGGCATGGTGGTCTCGAAGCCAGGGCCGAAAAACACCACTTCCCGGCCCGGGTTCTCGTGTGCCAGCCGCAGCGCCTCCAGCGGTGAATACACCATGCGCACATCAGCGCCGTCGGCCTTGGCCTGCAGCAGGCTCTTGCCGGAGCCGGGTACATGCATCGCGTCGCCAAAGGTGGTGACTATCACCCGGGGCAACTACGCCTGCGCCACGCAGTCGTCGACACGCCCCATCGGCAATGCTCAGACCGGGCAGCCCGGCCCATGCGCGAACTCGACCGAATCGGGCAGCAGCTGGGCGATGCCGTAGCGAAAAATGGAGTGCGTGTGGCCACCGCAGACTTCCATGATTTGCAGCGGGCGGTTCAGGCGGGCTTCGATCGTCTGCAACAGCGACGTGATCGCGTGCGCCAGTGCACGCGCCTTGACCGGGTCGCTGATCTCGACGATCTGTCCTGGTATGCCCAAACACATGGCGCGCTCCGTTTCGTGTTGTAAACCTTCGGTCTATCGATTCTTCTGCTCGAGTGCGCGTGCCGCCGCCACGACCGCCTGGCCAAGCGACACGCCGCCATCGCTGGCCGGCACCAGCCGGTGCAGCAGCGGCGTAAAACCCGCGTGTTCAAGCCGCGCCACCACCTGCTCCAGCAACAGCTTGTTCTGGAATACGCCGCCCGACAGCGCGACCGTGCGGATCGGACCATCGGGACTCTCATGGCGCGACAACTTGTCGACCATGCGGGTGATCGCAATTGCCAGGCCCTTGTGAAAACGCGCCGAGACCACGCCCACCGGTGTGTCCAGGATCAGGTCGCCCAGCAGCGCCTGCCACATCGCCAGCGGTTCGATGTACGGCAGGTTGCTGCCGCGCACGCGCCCGATGCCGAACGGATAGGCGAGTTGGTCGCCTTCCTGCTCCAGCGTGCGGGCGTCGGCGAGCGCCTCGAATTCGATCGCCGCCTGGCCTTCGTAGGCCGCGCGCTCGAAACATACGCCGCACGCAGCCGCCGCGGCGTCGAAAAGTCGTCCGCAGGAACTGGCCAGCGGGCTGTTGACACGGCCCAGCAACATGCTGTCCAACAGCGCGCGCGGTTTGGCGTCGAGCCGGCGGAACAACGAAAGCGCCGCGTAATTCATCGCGAATCGCGGCCAGCCCATCTCGGCCATCAGGTGTGCATAGGTGTTGCGCCACGGCTCGAACATGGCCTGCTGCGCGCCCGGCATGGCCACCGGCTTGAAGGTCGCCAGCCGCGTACAGGTGCGGTAACTCGCGCGGAAGAATTCGCCGCCCCACCATTGGCCGTGGTGGCCGTAACCGAGCCCGTCCAGCGCGACGCCGATCACCGCCGGGGCGTCCAGTGCCACACCGTTCTCGGCCAGGCAGGCGGCGACATGGGCGTGGTGGTGCTGCACCTGCACCAGTGCATGCGCAGGCGCGGCCTGTTCGGCCATCCGGTGCCCGAGTTTGCCCGACAGGTATTCCGGGTGCATGTCGACGGCGATGGTGCCGCCGGGCTGTTCGAACAGGCGCTGGTAGTCGGCGATGGCGCGTTGGTAGTCTTCATGCGTGGGCGCGTTTTCCAGGTCGCCCATGTGGTGCGACACGACCGCGCGGCCTTCGCGCAGCAGGCAGAAGCTGTTCTTGAGCTCGCCTCCCAGCGCCAGCACCGGCGGCGCGGCGGCAAAACCCGCAGGCAACGCGATCGTCGCCGGCGCGAGGCCACGCGCGCGGCGCAATACACGTGGCGCTCCCGCCACCACGCGCATGACCGAGTCGTCCACGCGGCGCACCACGTCGCGGTTGTGCATCAGGAAATAACCCGCGACCTTGCCCAGTCGTTCCCGTGCCGGCTGGTTGTCGATCAGCTGCGGCTCGTCGGACAGGTTGCCGCTGGTGAGCACGATCGGGCGCGCCATGCGCCGCAACATCAGATGGTGCAAGGGTGTGTTGGGCAGCATGAACCCGAGCGTGCGCAGGCCCGGAGCGACCGCCGCCGCCACGCCGTCTACCGGGTCGCCGTCGGGCCTGCGGTCGAGCAACACGATCGGTGCCGCCGGGTCGCGCAGCAGCCGTTCCTCGTCCGTGTCGACGTGGCAATGCCGGCGCACGACCGCGATGTCACGCGCCATCAGCGCCAGCGGCTTGTGCTGGCGCCGCTTGCGCGCGCGCAACTGCTCCACCACCGCTTGCTGGGTCGCGTCGCAGGCGAGCTGGAACCCGCCCAGGCCCTTGATCGCGACGATCTCGCCGTGCTGCAGCAGCGCGCAGGCCGCGTCGACCGCGTCGAGCGCGTCGAGCGTGGTCAGGTCGTCCTGCGCAATCGCCGCGCCATCGGCGTGTTCCAGCCAGGCGCGCGGCCCGCAGCGGTGGCACGCGATGGGCTGGGCATGGAAACGCCGGTCACCGGGATCTTCGTATTCGGCCCGGCAGGCTTCGCACATCGCGAACGGCCGCATGCTGGTGCCGGCACGGTCGTACGGCATGGCCGAGACGATGGACAGGCGCGGTCCGCAGTGTGTGCAGTTGGTGAACGGGTAGCGGTAGCGCCGTGCCAACGGGTCGAACACTTCCGCCACGCAGGCGTCGCAGCTCGCGGCGTCCGGCGCCACCCCGGTGCGCACCAGACCAGCGCTGCTGGCGGCGATCGAAAACCCGGCATCGGCCGGCAACGCGGCGGCGCGTTGGCGTTCGACGCTGTCGACCCGCGACAGCGGCGGCGCCTCGAGGCGCAGCGCCGCGGCAAACGACTCGATGGCGTCTTCGTCGCCGCAGACGTGGATCGACACCCCCTGGCCGTCGTTGGCCACCGTGCCGCGCAATCCGAGGCGATGCGCCAGGCGCCATACCGTCGGGCGAAAGCCGACACCCTGCACCAGCCCGCGGACCCGGATCAGCTCCGCGTGTTCCCGCATGGCGGTCATCCCGCGGCCCACCGGTGCAGCTGCGCTGCGCGCGCTGCGGTGCGTACTTGCCCCGGGGCGGACCGGTGCGGCGCGGCTAAGGCAACATGCCAGTTATCGAGGCCCATCGGGGCATTGTCCCAGCAGTCCCCTGCGGGGCGCATCGGCACCGTGGTCCCTGGCGCCTCGCGCTTGCGCCGGCAGTCGTTGGCGGCGTACTGCAAGTGGCCGTCCGAGTGGTGCACGAGGCCCGCGTCGGGACTGCGCCACGGCAGCGGACGTTCCAGTGCCTGCTGTGCGAACTTCTCGGGCGTGGTCGCGCCCATGGTCCGGCAACGCGCACACCATCGCTCTATTGAGGTTACCCATATTCAAGATCAAGGCACCATTTGCCCTGAGCCGGTCGACGGGCTCGCGGGCCCTTCGACAGGTTCAGGGCGAACGGCCATTGACTTGTCATGAATTTGGAAAAGATCAATGGATCAGCTTTGTCGATGTTCTTCGAGCCAGTCGTACTTCACGGCAGGTCCGGCTTTGGTGTGTCCTCCACGAAGACAAAATGACCAGCCTTCGTGGCGAGTATCTTTCGGGGACCAGTTCACGGGGTTACGATGTCGCCAACCCGACGCTTATTCCCAAGCACCATGCACGCACGGGCATCGCCCCCACCCGACTTGGACCAACGCACGTGCACCGCGTGCGGCGCCTGGGTGCACCGCGCAGATGTGCACAAGAACCGGTATGGCCAGTACATCTGCATGACCTGCCGTTCCAAGGGTGTGCGGGCGGTCGGTCGCCGGAGCCTGCGCAATGTTGTACAAACCATGCCGACCGCCCTGCTCACGTTCCTGATCGTGGTGCTGGTGCTGGTGCTGGTGCCGCTGGCGCTCCTTGTGCTGGCGCAGTTGCACAGTTATTCCAATGGCGGCCTGGTCGATGACCTGAAGGAAATGGTGCGCTCGATCAACCGGTTGGCGCGCTGACAAGTTGAACCAGCGCCGCGCCGGTGGCGGCCACCGAAAATCTCGGCCAATGCTGCCGGCTACCGAGCCCGAGAATTGGCGGGTTCCGATGGGCCCGTGAATCCCGGCTCGAATAACAGCTTTGCGCTTGGTAGCGCGACCGGACCGGACTGTCGCCCGACATCGGCCGATCGCGAAGGATTGGACAGCACCGCATCCATGCCCGCAGCGGGTCGAGTGTCGGATCGCCCGGGCGCGCGAGTTCAAGCAACGTGTGCTGCCCGATCGGCGGCGGCAGTTCCGGCAGCAAGGTGGCCACACGCTTTTCGGTGCCGACGGCGCTCCGGTACCGGTGCAGCCGGCGCGGCCAACGCCGGGCGGGCCACCGCGCGTGCCCGGCGAGAAGCGGTAGTGGATGGCGGTGCCGGCGATGCCACTGCCGGCCGGCGCGACGCGATGTCAAAATGGCCCGCAGCCCACCACCTGCGCGGCCGCGCCGGTGACCCCGATACTCCCCCGAGTGCTGCGGCTCACGAGGCCGCTGTTCCGGGCGCGCTGGTTCAAGCCGGTGGGCCTGGACGCGACGGCGGGCGGGAACTGGCGAGCGCTCAGGTCCCTGGCACGCCAGTATTGATGAGCTCGGCGAAGTTCAACATGCTCATGGGCGGCGGCAGCTTCAGGCGCTGCGCGGCGGACATGCTGATTTGGTAGCTGAAGCGCTTGAGCGTGTCCACCGGGATGCTCGCCGGCAACTGAAGCACCCACTGGCGCACCGGCACGTGGGGGATGACGTGGTCGACCAAGTGGGCAGCCGTCTGTGCCATGCGCCGGGCCCCGCACGAGGGGCAAAAGCCGCGCCGCTTGCAAGAGAAGGCGACCAGCTTGTCGTGGCCGCA
>JANMYG010000419.1:0-9222 GCA_031381865.1 Betaproteobacteria bacterium
TATAGCCGCCCGCCATCTCGAGCTGGCTGACGAAAATATCCGTGTTGGGGGCGTGCCCGATGGCAATGAAACATCCGCTCAAGGCCAGGTCTTCGGTGGAGCCGTCGATCGTGCTCTTGAGTCGAATGCCCGTGACGCCGCTGGCGTCGCCCAGGACTTCGTCGAGGGTACGGAAGGTCTTCAGTTCAATCTTCCCCGCCGCCACCTTCTCCATCATCTTGTCGACAAGGATCGCCTCCGCCTTGAACTTGTCACGTCGGTGCACGAGGTAAACCTTGCTTGCGATGTTCGACAGGTACAGGGCCTCTTCCACCGCGGTATTGCCGCCCCCGATCACACAGCAAACCTGGTCGCGATAGAAGAATCCATCGCATGTTGCGCAGCCCGAGACGCCTTTGCCCATGAAGGCGGTTTCAGATGGCAGGCCCAGGTATTTCGCGGATGCGCCGGTGGCGATGATCAATGCGTCGCAGGTGTAGTCGAAGCTGTCGCCCTTTAATGAAAATGGCCTGCTGGACAGGTCGACGGCGTTGATGTGGTCAAACACGATCTCGGTCTTGAAACGCTGCGCATGGTCCAGGAACCGCTGCATCAACTCCGGCCCCTGCACGCCGTGCACGTCGGCGGGCCAATTGTCGACGTCGGTGGTGGTCATGAGTTGCCCGCCTTGCGCGATGCCGGTGACCAGCACCGGATTGAGGTTGGCGCGCGCGGCGTAGACTGCGGCCGTGTAGCCGGCGGGGCCAGAGCCCAAAATCAGCACGCGGGCATGTTTGCTAGTTGTCATGGTGGTGGCAGGGGTGTAAGAATTGGTTAGGTGGCAGAGGTTTCGGGGTAAACGCCATGGCGCGGCCAGCGGCGCGTCGACCACAATGGCGGGAATTGCAACCAATCTGATTGTAAGAAGCGAACAATCGTTCTAAGGATCCGGGATGTCGATGTTGACCAATCTTGACCTGATACGGCGCGTGCCGTTGTTTGCGATGCTGACGCCGGCGCAGGCCGAATCACTCGCCGGCGCCGTGGGCAAGCGCCGCTTCAAGCGCGGCGAGTTCATTGTCGAACAGGGGAAGAAATGCGAGTCGCTGTTCATCATCCTGGCCGGTCGGGCGCGCGTCGTGGTCACGGATCGGCGGGACCGAGAAGTCATATTGGCCACCATGCACCCGGGGGACTACGTAGGTGAAATGAGCCTGATCGACCATGAACCCCATTCGGCGACGGTGGAAGCGGAGGTGCAGACCGACGCACTGGTGCTTGGGGGCGAGGATTTCACGCGCTGCCTGCTGGAGAACAACTCGACCGTGGCCGCGGTCATGAAGGGTTTGGTACAGCGTTTGCGCAGCGCCGACCGTAAGATCGAATCGCTGGCGTTGATGAATGTCTATGGCCGGGTCGCCAACGTGCTGCTCGACAGTGCCGTGCCGAATGCCGACAACGTCCGCGTCATTCGAGACAAGATATCGCGCCAGGATATTGCGAAAATGGTCGGCGCGTCGCGCGAGATGGTCAGTCGCGTCATGAAGGATTTCGAGGAGCAGGGATTCATCGAGACCCGAGAGGACGGCAGCCTGCTCGTCATGGAGCGCCGCCTCAAGCCGCGTTAGCGCTCCGTCTGGCGGTTGCGCTGTGGGGTAAGCTCGCGCAAACCGTTTTGCCGCATGACCTACTCACTTGACACCCTGATCGCCCCTTCGCGCCCCGTGAGCGCACCACGCCAGACCGGAGTCGGACGTTTCGTGGTCGAGATGGGCCTTGTGTTGGCGGCCGCCCTGTTGTTATTCTGGCTGCTGGCCATGCTGAGTTATTCGGCGCAGGACCCGGCCTGGTCCACGTCTGGTGGCGGGCTGCCGCTGCACAACCGGGGTGGGCGCGTTGGCGCGTTGGTGGCCGACGCGAGTTATTACTTGTTCGGGTTCTCGGTTTGGTGGTGCTTTGCCGTGGCCGTGAGGGCCTGGTTGGCCGCATTGGCGCAATGGCTGCGGCACGACACTGCCCCAGACTTCGCCGGTCCGGGCGGGTCCGCCGTACACAGGTTGTTATCTGGAAGGGCCGGGTTTTGGCTTGGCCTGGCCCTCTTGTTGTGCGCAAGTTGCGCACTGGAGTGGTCGCGGCTGTACCACCTGGAGACCTACCTGCCCGGCAATAGCGGCGGGGTGGTGGGCGCACTGCTGGGTGCAGGCGGTGTCAAATGGTTGGGCTTTACCGGCTCCGGACTTGCAGCGATCGCGCTGGGACTGGCTGGATCCTCGCTCGCTTTTCGCTTCTCGTGGGGCAGCGTGGCCGAACGCATCGGCGCCGCTTTGCATTCCCGCTTGGAGACGAGCCGCAGGAAGCGCGAGATCGTCGAGGACTTGGCGCTTGGCCAGCAGGCTGCGCGCGAGCGCGAGGAAGTGGTGACCGAAGAGCGCGTTGAAATCAAGGAGCACCACCACGCACCGGTGCCGGTGGAGCCGGTGGTGCTGGATTTGCCGCGCAGTGAGCGGGTCGCCAAAGAGCGTCAAAAGCCGTTGTTCGCCGAGATGCTCGACAGCAAGTTGCCCCAGGTTGATTTGCTCGATGCGGCGCAGGCGCGCCAGGAAACCGTCTCTGCCGAGACGCTGGACATGACCAGCCGCATGATCGAGAAGAAGCTCAAGGATTTCGGCGTCGAAGTGTGGGTGATCCTGGCGCTTCCGGGCCCGGTCATAACACGATATGAAATCGAGCCGGCGGTCGGTGTCAAAGGTTCTCAGATTGTCGGCCTGGCCAAGGATCTCGCACGCAGTTTGAGCCTGACTTCGATCCGCGTGGTCGAAACCATCCCAGGCAAGAATTACATGGCGCTGGAACTTCCCAACGCAAAGCGGCAGTCGATCAAGCTGTCCGAAATACTCGGCTCCAAGGTCTACAACGAGGCCAAGTCGCTGTTGACGATGGGCCTGGGCAAGGACATCGTGGGCAATCCGGTGGTGGCGGACCTGTCAAAGATGCCGCATGTGCTGGTCGCTGGTACCACTGGCTCCGGCAAATCGGTGGGTATCAACGCCATGATCCTGAGCCTGTTGTACAAGGCCGACGCCCGCGACGTGCGCCTGCTGATGATCGACCCCAAGATGCTCGAGATGTCGGTCTACGAGGGCATTCCGCACCTTCTGGCGCCGGTGGTGACCGACATGCGCCAGGCCGCGCACGGATTGACCTGGTGCGTGGCGGAGATGGAGCGCCGCTACAAACTCATGAGCAAGCTGGGCGTGCGCAACCTGGGCGGCTACAACACCAAGATCGACGAGGCCAGGGCGCGCGGCGAGTTCATCCGCAACCCCTTCAGCCTGACTCCCGAAGAACCGGAACCACTGGACCGCCTGCCGCACATTGTGGTGGTCATCGACGAACTCGCGGACCTGATGATGGTCGTCGGGAAGAAGATCGAGGAATTGATAGCGCGCCTGGCCCAGAAGGCCCGTGCCGCGGGCATTCATTTGATACTGGCGACGCAGCGTCCGAGCGTCGATGTGATCACCGGCCTGATCAAGGCGAATATCCCGACCCGCATCGCTTTCCAGGTCAGCAGCAAGATCGACAGCCGGACCATCCTGGACCAGATGGGTGCCGAGGCATTGCTTGGGATGGGCGACATGTTGTACATGCCCAGCGGCACCGGTCTTCCAATCCGGGTGCATGGCGCATTCGTCAGCGACGAGGAAGTGCACCGGGTCGTAAGCTACCTGAAATCGCAGGGCGAGCCCAACTACATCGAGGGGGTGCTGGAGGGTGGCACACTCGATTGCGATGCAGACATGGCTGCTGACGGCGGCGCCGGCGGCGGCGAGAAAGACCCGATGTATGACCAGGCCGTCGAGGTGGTGCTGAAAAACCGGCGGGCCAGTATTTCGCTGGTGCAGCGGCACCTCAAGATTGGCTACAACCGGGCGGCGCGGCTGGTTGAAGACATGGAAAAGGCCGGCCTGGTGAGTGCCATGAGTGGCAGTGGGCAGCGTGAGATTCTGGTGCCGGCGAGGGCGGAGTGATGATGACCAAAAAACTGTTCGTGGTGCTGGCCTGGCCGTTCGTTGCTGCGAGTGCATGGGCCGACGGTCTGCAGCGTCTCGAGGACTTCGTCCGCACCGTCAGCAGCGGGCGCGCCGACTTCACGCAGGTCGTCACGGCCCCGGCACGGGAGGGCCAGGCGGCGCGCACCAAGACGTCCAGTGGAACCTTCGAGTTTTCACGCCCGAACCGTTTTCGCTTTGTTTACCGCAAACCGTTTGACCAGACCATCGTCGCGGACGGCCAGACCTTGTGGCTGTTCGATGCGGACCTGAACCAGGTGACGGCGCGCAAACAGGCGCAGGCGCTTGGCGCCACGCCGGCGGCACTGATCGCCGCCGCGCCCGACCTGCGGTTGGTTCAGGAGGAGTTCTCCCTCCAGTCGGCCCCGAACAAGGATGGGCTGGAGTGGATCGTCGCTACGCCAAAGGCGAAGGACGGCCAGCTGCAAAACGTGCGGGTGGGGTTTAGGGCCGGAACTGCGACTGCCACCCTGGCCGCGCTCGAGATCCTGGACAACTTCGGGCAACGGTCGATGCTGACTTTCGGGCATGTCGAGGTCAACCCGTCACTGCCTGCGGGAACGTTCGTATTCAAGCCCCCACCGGGCGCGGACCTGATCCGCCAGTAATGCCGGTCGACATGCCAACGCAGTTGCCGCACGTGCCGCTGGCAGAGCGGTTGCGGCCCAACAACCTGGGCGAGGTCATCGGGCAGCAGCACCTTGTTGGCGAGGGCCAGGCGCTGCGCGTGGCGTTCGAGTCGCGCCGGCCGCACAGCTGCATCCTGTGGGGGCCGCCGGGCACAGGCAAGACCACGATCGCGCGCCTGATGGCCGACGCCTTCGACGCCCGCTTCATCACGATCAGCGCAGTGCTGGGTGGAGTCAAGGAGATCCGCGAGGCGGTCGAGCAAGCATCGGTGCTGGCCATGCAGGGCAGGCAAACGATCGTGTTTGTCGACGAAGTCCACCGGTTCAACAAGAGCCAGCAGGACGCGTTCCTGCCGCACGTCGAAAGCGGCTTGTTCACCTTTATCGGCGCCACCACCGAGAACCCTTCGTTCGAGGTCAACTCGGCGCTGTTGTCCCGCGCGGCAGTCTACGTGCTGCAGGCCCTGTCCGAGAAGGACCTCGAGCAGATCATGGCCAAGGCCATCGCCACCGGGGTTGTTCCGCCGCTGGAACAGGCGGCCAGGGACCGCCTCGTCGGCTACGCCGATGGTGACGCCAGGCGACTGCTCAACACCCTGGAAACACTCTCCGTGGCCGCGGCGGCGGAGCAGCACGCCGAGATCACAGACGCGTGGTTGCTCAAGGTGCTCGGTGAGCGCATGCGCCGGTACGACAAGGGCGGCGACCAGTTTTTTGACACCATCAGCGCGTTGCACAAGTCGGTTCGCGGCTCGGACCCGGACGCCGCGCTGTATTGGTTCGCGCGCATGCTCGACGGCGGCGCGGAGCCCCGCTACCTCGCACGCCGCCTGTTGCGCATGGCCAGCGAGGATGTCGGTCTGGCCGACCCGCGTGCATTGCGCATGGCGCTCGATGCAGCCGAGGTCTATGAGCGGCTGGGTACCCCCGAAGGCGAACTGGCGCTGGCGCAATGTGTCGTGTATCTCGCGATGGCGCCCAAATCGAATGCGGTCTACAAGGCGTTCAACGAGGTCCGGGCACTGGTCCGGCGCGAGGGCTCACGCCCGGTGCCGATGCACTTGCGCAACGCACCGACCCAGTTGATGAAGGACCTCGACCATGGCCGGGGTTATCGGTACGCCCATGACGAGGAAGATGGCTTTGCTGCCGGAGCGCGTTATTGGCCCGATGCCATGGCGGCGGTCGAGTTGTACCGACCGGTCGAGCGCGGGCTGGAGATCAGGATCGCCGAGAAACTTCGGGATCTCAAGAGCCGTAACCAGCACCGTTCCCGATGATGCGCAGGGTGCATCGCAGCCTTAATTCGCGGCATGGGATTCAAGGGTAAACCCACCCCTTGGCGAGACGGCAGCATGGTCGCCCGTCAGTAGAATCGGAGCGAGCAAAACGCCTCCCGGAGCATGTCCGGGAATCGACTGCGTCTATTTGCCCGGCACGGCTTTGCGCCACAAGCGCGAGGACCGAATGCAAATCAACCTGCAAACCATCGGAGCGCCAACTTATGGACATATTTCTCCAGCAGATCATCAATGGTCTGGTGCTGGGTAGTGTTTACGCCCTCGTGGCACTCGGCTACACCATGGTGTACGGCATCATCCAGCTGATCAACTTCGCGCATGGAGAGGTGTTGATGTTCGGCGCGCTGACGGCGTGGACCGTCGCCGGCATCTTGCAGCCGGCCTTTCCCGGAATGCCCGGATGGGTGGTGCTGATTGTTGCCACGCTGGCTGCGTGTCTGGTGGCTGCAGTGCTGAACTTCAGCATCGAGAAGATTGCCTACCGGCCGTTGCGCAACTCCCCCAGGCTGGCCCCGTTGATCACCGCCATCGGCATGTCGCTGCTGCTGCAGACGGTGGCCATGATCATGTGGAAGCCCAACCCCAAGCCGTTCCCGAATCTGCTGCCGACCACGCCGTTCGAGATTGCCGGCGCCGTGATATCACCGACCGACCTGCTGATCCTGTCGCTTACGGTGATCCTGCTCGTGGCGCTGGTATGGCTGGTCAACTACACGTCGCTGGGCCGCGCCATGCGCGCCACTGCGGAAAACCCGCGCGTCGCCGGCCTGATGGGCGTCAAGCCGGATGTCGTGATATCGGCCACCTTTGTCATCGGGGCGGTGCTGGCCGCAATTGCGGGCATCATGCTCGCCATGAAATACGGCACCGTGCAACACGCCATGGGTTTCCTGCCGGGCCTCAAGGCCTTTACCGCAGCGGTGTTCGGGGGTATCGGCAATCTTGCCGGCGCGGTCGTCGGAGGGGTATTGCTCGGCCTGATCGAAGCGCTGGGCTCGGGCTACATCGGCGTACTCACGGGTGGCGTGCTGGGCAGCCACTACTCCGAGATATTTGCGTTCATCGTGTTGATCGTCATCCTGACCTTGCGGCCTTCGGGCTTGCTGGGTGAGCGTGTGGCGGATCGGGCGTGAGGAGAAACGACATGAGAAACAACAAGACCGTCCTGTACTTCATCGCCGGCCTGGCCCTGATCCTGTTGCCGATCGGCCTGCAGGTGTTTGGCAACGCCTGGGTGCGCATCGCGGACACCGCGCTGCTGTATGTGTTGCTGGCGATCGGGCTGAACATCGTGGTGGGTTATGCCGGCCTGCTCGATCTGGGATATGTCGCCTTCTTTGCCGTGGGTGCGTACATGTATGCGCTGCTGGCCTCGCCGCACCTGACCCAGACATTCCCGATGATCGCGTCCATGTTTCCGCAGGGCCTGCATACGTCGATCTGGCTGGTGATCCCGCTGGCGGCGGGTACCGCGGCCTTTTTCGGCGTGTTGCTGGGCGCGCCCACGCTCAAGTTGCGCGGCGACTATCTGGCCATCGTCACCCTCGGCTTTGGTGAAATCATCCGGGTGTTCCTCAACAACCTCGACCATCCGGTCAATATCACCAACGGACCCAAGGGTCTGAGCGGGATCGACCCGTTCAGTCTGTTCGGCGTCACCATGGGCAAGACCTTCAGCTTTGGTGGTTTCCAGTTGACGTCCGTGGCGATGTACTACTACCTGTTCCTGGTGCTCGTGCTGTTCAGCATCGTGCTGAGCCATCGCCTGGCCCTGTCGCGGGTCGGGCGGGCCTGGATGGCGATTCGCGAGGACGAGATCGCCGCCAAGGCGATGGGGATCAACACCCGCAACCTCAAGCTGCTGGCGTTTGGCATGGGTGCATCGTTCGGCGGCGTGAGTGGCGCGTTGTTCGCCTCATTTCAGGGTTTCGTGTCGCCCGAGTCATTCACGCTCATGGAGTCGGTCATGATCGTGGCGATGGTGGTGCTCGGAGGACTGGGCCATTTGCCGGGTGTAGTGCTGGGTGCCCTGTTGCTGGCGGCGCTGCCTGAGGTGTTGCGTTATGTGGCAAGCCCCCTGCAGGACTTCACGGGCGGGCGCCTGGACGCCTCGATCCTGCGCCAGTTGCTGATCGCCCTGGCGATGATCATCGTGATGTTGTTGCGTCCGCGTGGCCTGTGGCCGACTCCGGACCACGGCAAGTCATTGCAGATCAGCGCCTGAGGAGGATGCCATGACAGACACCATTCTCAAGGTCGCCGGCATCTCCAAGCGCTTCGGCGGATTGCAGGCGCTCAGTGATGTAGGTATCACCATCGAGCGCGGCCAGGTCTATGGGCTGATAGGGCCCAACGGCGCCGGGAAAACCACTTTCTTCAACGTCATCACCGGTCTTTACACGCCCGACAGCGGGACCTTCGAACTGGCAGGAAAGCCCTACAAGCCGACGGCGGTGCACGAAGTGGCCAAGGCGGGCATTGCCCGGACGTTCCAGAACATACGCCTGTTCGCAGAGATGACTGCGCTGGAAAACGTCATGGTCGGCCGCCATATCCGGACCCATTCCGGGCTGCTGGGCGCGATGTTCCGCACCGCCGGGTTCCGGGCGGAAGAAGCTGCGATCGCCAAGCGCGCCCAGGAGTTGCTCGACTATGTGGGAATAGGCAAGTTTGCCGACTACAAGGCCCGCACCCTGAGTTACGGTGACCAGCGCCGGCTCGAGATCGCGCGTGCGCTGGCGACCGATCCCCAATTGATCGCGCTGGACGAACCCGCCGCCGGCATGAATGCGACTGAAAAGGTGCAACTGCGCGCGCTGATCGACCAGATCCGCAAGGACCAACGCACCATCTTGTTGATCGAGCACGATGTGAAGCTCGTGATGGGCCTGTGCGACCGGGTCACGGTGCTGGACTACGGCAAACAGATCGCGGAGGGGCTGCCAGCCGACGTGCAGAAGAACGAAAAAGTAATCGAAGCCTACCTTGGCACGGGAGGACACTGATATGGCGACCACATTGCTCAAGGTCAGCGGCCTGAAGGTCGCCTACGGTGGCATCCAGGCGGTCAAGGGAGTGGACTTCGAAGTTCGGGAAGGCGAACTGGTGACCTTGATCGGTTCCAACGGCGCCGGCAAAACGACCACCATGAAAGCCATTACCGGTACGCTGGCACTCAACGCGGGCGACATCCAGTATCTGGGCAAGAGCATCAAGGGGCAGGGGCCTTGGGACCTGGTC
>JANMYG010000478.1:0-2059 GCA_031381865.1 Betaproteobacteria bacterium
TGCGCCAGGCCTATCGAATTTCGACTACTGCGTCACCGGCGGCCAACATGACGCGCAAGGCGGGCAGGATTCTCGAAAATGCGTCCAGCAATACTGCCTTGCGGCAATTGCCGAGTCGAACCCAGACCACCTGTGGCGGGATGCTGCGCTGCCGGTTGGCGAGCGCTTGAAAATCTTCGTCCTTGGTGATGATGACCAGGCCTCGCTCCTTGGCGTACTGCCAGATGATTCGGTCTTCAGCTGCTTGAAGTCCGACGTCCTGCATGTGGGCGCATTCCCAACCATTGGCGGCAAGATAACGGGCCAAGGCCAGCGGTAACTGGCTGTCGACCAACAGGGTCATCAGGCATCCATGCTGCGCATTGCGGAATTCGCCCTTGGGAACGGCCCGGCGGCGCCCATCAGGAATCCTCCATGCTGCGCATTGCGGAATTCGCCCTTGGGAACGGCCCGGCGGCGCTCAGGCAGTCAGCAAGATGGCGTGGTCGGTCTGGGCTGCGGCGTATTCAAGCGCCGCCAGAATGTCGTGTTCCTCGAGCATGGGATAGTCCCCGAGAATCTCCTGATGGGAAGCCCCAGCGCCGAGCAGGCTCAATATATCCGTGACGCGAATACGCAGACCCCGGATGCATGGGCGGGCGCCGCATTTGCCGGGTTCGATGGTGATTCGATCGAGCAGACTGGGTTTCATGACGTGTCCAGGTGAGAGCGACTTTGTTGGCAAGTATGACGTTCATCTTGCTGATTGGCAATAATCGGCCACCCCGGACTTGGCGACCGTGTTCGGGTCGGGTGTCAGCACACCAGAGCAACGCGCCGATCGTGATGGTGGCCGAGAAGGCCGCCGACATGCTGCGCCAGGACGCGCGCGGGCGCTGACTACATGCGCCCCTTCCAGGGCACGAGTTTGCGTTCGACCCAGCGCATCAGCAGGTCGAACAGGTAGGCGATGACACCGATCACGATGATGCCCATGATCACGATGTCGGTGCGCAGGAAGTTCGACGCATTGAGCACCATCTGGCCCAGGCCCACATTGGCCGCCACCATCTCGGCGGCCACCAGCGTGGTCCAGCCGAAGCCGATGGCGATGCGCATGCCGACCAGGATCTCGGGCAGTGCCGAGGGCAGGATCACGTGCAGGATCACCTGGCGGTAGTTGGCGCCCATCGAGTAGGCGGCATTGATCTGCTCCTGTGCGGCGCTTTTCATGCCGGAGCGCGCGGCCAGCGCCAGCGGGGCGAAACAGGCCAGGTAGATCAGCAGCACCTTGGGGGTTTCGTCGATGCCGAACCAGATGATGATCAGCGGCAGGTAGGCCAAAGGCGGCAGCGGACGGTAGAACTCGATCGGCGGGTCGAACACGCCGCGCACCACGCGCGACATGCCCATGCCGATGCCCACCGGCACCGCCGTCAGGAACGCGAGCCAGAACGCCACCGATACCCGCAGCACACTGTAGACCAGGTGTTGCCACAAAGGCTTGTCGTTGGCCGTGCCGATCAGGTATTCGTAGAACTGCTGGAACACTGCCTGCGGGCTGGGCAGGAACAGCGGTTTGATCAGGCCGAGGTTGGTGATGAGGAACCACACCACGAACAGCCCCAGCACCGTGGCCACGCTGATGGCACCGCTGGCGCCTTCGCCCGGCACCTTGAATCGGCTGGTCTTGAGCGCGGCCGTCTTGGGCACAACGCTGGCCGGTACGGCGGTGTCAGACATGGGCGGCCTCCCGGTGGTGAACCAATGACAGGACCTCTTCGCGCATGCGGATGAACTCCGGCTCCGACTTGACCTTGCGCGCGTCGTGGTGGCTCAGGAACTCGCGCGAAAACGGCACCTTGTCGTAGACGTGGGTGATGCGCCCGGGGCTGGGGCTCATCACGATCAGCCGGGTGGACAGGAACAGCGCTTCCTCCACCGAGTGGGTGATGAAGAACACCATCTTGTTGGTGCGCGACCAGGCTTCGAGCAGGATCTCCTGCACCTGCTCACGGGTGAACGCGTCGAGCGCGCCCATCGGTTCGTCCATCAGCAGCACCGCCGGGTCGTTGGCCAG
>JANMYG010000488.1:0-4048 GCA_031381865.1 Betaproteobacteria bacterium
TTGTTGGTGCCAGCGTACTCCCAGGTCCTCCCCAAGGACACCGCCCTCGCAACCCGTTTCTCCCGCAACATCACGCTGAACCTGCCTCTGGTTTCGGCGGCGATGGACACCGTTACCGAGGCGCGCCTGGCGATTGCCATCGCCCAGGAAGGCGGCATCGGCATCGTTCACAAGAACTTCTCGGCCAAGGACCAGGCGGCGCAGGTCGCGCGTGTCAAGCGCTACGAATCCGGTGTGTTGCGCGACCCGGTCGTCATCACCCCGACGCACACGGTGCGCCAGGTGATCGACCTGTCCGAGCAGCTCGGCGTTTCCGGCTTCCCGGTCTGTGACGGCGGCAAGGTGGTGGGTATCGTGACCGGACGCGACTTGCGCTTCGAGACACGCTACGACATCCCGGTGAGCCATATCATGACGCCGCGCGACAAGCTGGTGACGGTGCCCGACGGCACCACCTTGCTGGAAGCCAAGGCGCTGCTGAACAAATACAAGCTCGAGCGCCTGCTGGTCGCCAACGACGCGTTCGAGCTCAAGGGGCTGATCACCGTCAAGGACATCACTAAGCAGACCAGTTTTCCCAACGCCGCGCGCGACGCGCTGGGCAAGTTGCGCGTGGGCGCGGCCGTGGGAGTGGGCGAGGGCACCGAGGAGCGCGTGGAGGCGCTGGTGCGTGCCGGCGTGGACGCGATCGTGGTCGACACTGCGCACGGACACAGCCACGGGGTGATCGAGCGGGTGCGCTGGGTCAAGCGCAACTATCCGCAGGTCGATGTGGTCGGCGGCAACATCGCCACCGGAGCCGCCGCGCTGGCGCTGGTCGAGGCCGGTGCGGACGCGGTCAAGGTCGGCATCGGCCCCGGATCCATCTGCACCACCCGCATCGTGGCCGGCGTCGGCGTGCCCCAGATCATGGCGATCGACAGCGTGGCGACCGCGCTGCGCGGCAGCGGGGTTCCGCTGATCGCGGACGGCGGCATTCGTTACAGCGGTGACATCGCCAAGGCGATCGCCGCGGGCGCCAGCACCGTGATGATGGGTGGCATGTTCGCCGGCACCGAAGAGGCGCCGGGCGAGGTGATCCTGTACCAGGGCCGCAGCTACAAGAGTTACCGCGGCATGGGTTCGATCGGAGCCATGCAGCAGGGCAGCGCCGACCGTTATTTCCAGGAGGCCACCACCGGCAATCCGAACGCCGACAAGCTGGTACCCGAGGGCATCGAGGGACGCGTTCCGTACAAGGGTTCGATGGTTTCGATCGTCTACCAGATGTCGGGCGGCGTGCGCGCCAGCATGGGTTACTGCGGATGCGCCACGATTGCCGACATGCAGGACAGAGCCGAGTTCGTGGAGATCACTACCGCGGGTATCCGCGAGAGCCATGTACACGATGTGCAGATCACCAAAGAGGCGCCCAACTACCGCGCGGAATAAGTTGCCCCCACGCTTGTCACGACGTGTACTGAAATGCAACACCAGAAAATCCTCATTCTCGACTTCGGCTCCCAGGTCACGCAGCTGATTGCCCGGCGCGTGCGCGAGGCGCATGTGTTCTGCGAGGTGGTTCCATTCGATGTGGGCGACGACTGGGTGCGCGCCTACGCCCGGGACGGCAAGCTCAAGGGAATCATCCTCTCCGGCAGCCACGCCAGCACCTACGAGGAGCACGAATTGCGGGCCCCGCACGTGGTTTATGAGCTGGGTATCCCGGTGCTCGGAATCTGTTATGGCATGTTCACGATGGCGGTGCAGCTTGGCGGGCGGGTCGCGCCCAGCAGCAAGCGCGAATTCGGCCATGCCGACGTGCGCGCGCACGGACACACCGAGCTGCTCGACGGCCTGCAGGACTACGCCACGCCGATGGGCCACGGCATGCTGCAGGTATGGATGAGCCATGGCGACAAGGTGACCGAGATGCCGCACGGCTTCAAGCTCATGGCCAGCACCGACAGTTGCCCGATAGCGGGCATGGCCGACGAAGAACGGCGTTTCTACGGCGTGCAGTTCCATCCCGAGGTGACACACACCAAACGCGGTGCGGCGATCCTGGAGCGCTTCGTGCTTGAGATCTGCGGTACCCGCGCCGACTGGATCATGGGCGACTACGTGTCCGAGGCGGTCGACCGGATTCGCGCGCAGGTCGGACAGGAGGAAGTGATCCTCGGCCTCTCGGGCGGTGTCGACTCGTCGGTCGCGGCCGCTCTGATCCACCGCGCCATCGGCGACCAGCTGACCTGCGTGTTCGTCGACCACGGGCTGCTGCGCCTGCACGAAGGCGACATGGTGATGGACATGTTCGTGGGCAAGCAGCATGCCAAGGTGGTGCGGGTCGACGCGGCGGCGCAGTTCCTGGGCCACCTGGCCGGCGTCAGCGACCCCGAAGCCAAACGCAAGATCATCGGCCGCGAGTTCGTCGAGGTCTTCAAGGCCGAGGCCGCCAAACTCAAGAGCGACCAGTCGCGCCATGTTGCCTGGCTGGCCCAGGGCACGATCTATCCCGACGTGATCGAGTCGGGCGGCGCCGGCAGCAAGAAGGCGGTCAGCATCAAGAGCCACCACAACGTGGGCGGCCTGCCCGAGCAGCTTGGCCTGAAGCTGCTCGAGCCGTTGCGCGAGCTGTTCAAGGACGAAGTGCGCGAACTCGGCGTCGCGCTCGGCCTGCCGCATGCCATGGTCTACCGCCATCCGTTTCCCGGTCCCGGATTGGGCGTGCGTATCCTGGGCGAGGTGAAGCAGGAATACGCCGACCTGCTGCGCCGGGCCGACGCGATCTTCATCGAGGAACTGCGCGCCTTCGTCGACGACGACACCGGCAAGAGCTGGTACGACCTCACCAGCCAGGCGTTCGCGGTGTTCCTGCCGGTCAAGAGCGTCGGCGTGATGGGCGACGGGCGCACCTACGACTACGTGGTGGCATTACGTGCGGTGCAGACCAGCGACTTCATGACCGCCGACTGGGCCGAACTGCCGTACGCGCTGCTCAAGAAAGTGTCGAGCCGCATCATCAACGAGGTGCGCGGAATCAACCGCGTGACCTACGACGTGAGCAGCAAGCCGCCGGCGACCATCGAGTGGGAATGAGGGTACTTGCGGTGTATCTAAAATAGTGTTTTAAATCAACAAGTTACCTATCTCTATCAACTATCCGCGATACATCATCAATAGCATGCAAAATGCGGTTCAAGTTGATGACCTGCAAAGGAATTTGCCTCTGTGGTCGCTTCAGCCAGCAAAAGGCATCGACGCCAGATTGACGGTAAATCTGACGGTAAAAATATGCGGCGATGTGGCTGTTGAAAATTTACCGTCACACGAATTTTTGACCTGACGGTAAAAGTGGCGACCCGGATCGTCAGGCGTCGAGCCACAGGGCAACGTGGGCATTCCATCCTCCGGCCGGGAACCCTACAGCCGCTGCAACTGCGGACAGATGCCTTGGCCCGGTCAAGCAATCTGCAACTCGATTTTGCCCGCGCGGCGGCGCACGGGGCCGACCACGATCTTCACGTCACGCCCCAACCTGGCCACCAGTTCCAGCATCTTGGCCTCGCTGACGCCGCGAAACTGGCCCCTTGTGATGCGGGAGACCTTGGACTGATCGATGCCAAGCACGGTTGCGGCATCCGCCTGTGTCAGGCGACGTGCCTTGATCGTGCGCGAGATTTCGCTTGCGAGCCTGGATTTGCGCTGCATTTCGGCTGCGTCCGCGTATCCCAAGTCTGCATAGACATTGGTGCTGCCTTCCTGGATCGTGATCTCTCGTGGTTCATTCATTTGCGTACTCCTTGCTTTGCATGCCAATTTTCGAAATCCTGCTTGGCGGCCTTCAGGCGAGAAATGATCAAGTCCAAATCGGGCTTGGGTGTCGAAATTCCGCTCTTGGACTTCTTTTGGAAGCAGTGCAATACATAGACCCATCCGGCAAACTTGACGGTGTACACCGCCCGATAGGTGTCGCCTTGATGGTCGTCGACCACTTCCAGAACGCCAGCAGAACCAAATCCTGTCAGCACTTTGGCGTCCTGATGCTTGCCGCCGGCTTGAGCCAGGT
>JANMYG010000499.1:0-2037 GCA_031381865.1 Betaproteobacteria bacterium
CCCATGCCACCGGCGCCGAACGTGGTCATCAGGGCGCTGTCCTCGAACTCGCCCACCACCCGCGGTTGCAGTCCATGGCGCTCGAACCACTGGTCGATACGCGCCCGCACCGCGACATGCCTGGTCGGTAGCAGGATGGGCAACCCGCCCAGTGATTGCGGGAACCCGCTGCGGGCCTGTGCCCACAGCGACGGCGGCGCATACCAGGCCAGGCCCGACGAACCGAGCGAATGGCTGTAGACCTTGAGGTTGGCATTGGTCGGCGCCAACCGGTCGGACAGCACCACGTCGAGCTTGTGCAGGGCCAGTTCGGCGATCAGGTTGTCGAACCGGTCCTCGTGGCACAGCAGTCGCAGATGCGGCTCCGGCAGCACCGGCATCAACAGGCGGCGCACGACCAGCTTGGGCAGGCCGTCGGAGATGCCGACCGCGAGGCGCACGCTGGTGGCGCTGACGGCGTCGCGCACCACGGCGGGCAACTGCTCGCCCAACTGGAAGATCTGGTCGGCCTGGCGCATGGCTGCCTGACCGGCCTCGGTCAGGGCCAGCCCGCGGCCGGCCGGTTTGAACAGCGCGTAGCCCAGCGAACGTTCGAGTTCGCGCACCTGGGTGCTCACGGTCTGCACCGCCATACCCAGCCGCTCTGCACCGCGGGCCACGCCACCCGCCTTGGCCACCACCCAGAAGTAATAGAGATGGCGGTAATTGAAGTTCAGGCTCATCGTAAGGTTTTACGGAAGTAACAGTCTCGCATTGTCTGCTTTTACAGAAGCGCGGCCACACCTATTCTTGAGCCCGTGCCCACCCACGTCAATCGGAGAACCCCCATGCATGTCCTTTTCGAATCACGTACCCCCGAGGCAGCGCAGTTGCGCGAGCTGAGCATCGACCGCCTGCAGTTTTCCCTGCGCCGCCTGACTTGGCTCGTTCCCCGGGCCCGCGTGCTGCTCAGCGACGTCAACGGCCCCAGTGGAGGGGTCGACAAGCGCTGCCAGATCGAGATAAAGACGTCGACCGCCGGCACCCTGGTCATTAGCTCGGTGGCGCGCGACTGGCGCTGCGCGCTGGACAGCAGCCTGGCGCGCACCTCGCAGGCTCTGCTCCGCGTCTGGCGCCGCAACCAGCGGCGCGACCGGTCGCGCGTTCGCGATCTTCACGCCAGCACCTGAACCATCGTAGAAACCCATGCGCACCTATCCCCGCAACAGCCCCCATGCCGCCGCTCGTATCGTCGCTTTGACGTTGCTGGCCGACGGCAACCTCTGCCAGACCGAACTCGACACGCTGGAACGCCTGCAGGCCCATGGCGCCCTGGGCCTGGACGGAGCCGGAATGCGCGCCGTCCTGCACGCACTGTGCGAGGACATGCTGGCCAGCGCCGATCACAGCTGGTCCAACGCCTGTCGCATCGAGCCCGCCACGCTGCTCCAGCTCATGGCCGAGATCGACGACCCGTCACTGCAGGCGACGGTGATGCGCCTGTGCATGGGCGTGGCCAATGCCGACCGACAGGTGACCGAAGGCGAGTCGATCGTGCTCTCGGCGGCACTCGACCAGTGGAGCCCGATGGCAGCCCGAGAACTTATCTATCAGGCCGACAACGCGCCGGGCTGAGCCTGACCGGGCCACCTGCAACAACAAGGAACCATCTTGGAAGCCACTCTCGATCTGCTGCACACCCCTTTTCTCGGCACCGCCGCCTGGTTGTGGGTGGCCTTCATGGGCATCGTGGTCACACTGCTGGCGCTGGACCTCGGCATCCTGCACAAGGAAGAACGTGAAATCGGCGTGCGCGAGAGCCTGCTGCTGTCGGCCGGCTACATCGGCATGGCCCTGCTGTTCGGCGTGTGGGTAAGCTGGCGATCTTCGCGATCACGACCGACCCGTTTATCGTCGATACCAGCAACATCTTTGCCATCCTGGGCCTGCGCGCGCTGTACTTCGCGCTCGCGGCGATGATCCACCGCTTCCAGTATCTCAAGTACGCGCTGGCGCTGGTGCTGGTGTTCATCGGCTCCAAGATCTTCCTGGTCGGCA
>JANMYG010000504.1:0-9793 GCA_031381865.1 Betaproteobacteria bacterium
TGCCCGCACGGTTCAACTGCCCAGCGGCGGCGCGATCGTGATCGACCACACCGAAGCACTGGTATCCGTCGACGTCAACTCGGCCCGCGCCATCAAAGGCGGCGACATCGAAGAGACCGCGACCCGGACCAACCTGGAAGCCGCCGACGAAGTGGCGCGCCAGATGCGCCTGCGGGACCTGGGTGGCCTGATCGTGATCGACTTCATCGACATGGAGGAAAGCCGCAACCGGCGCGATGTCGAGAACCGCCTGCGCGACGCCCTGCGGCAAGACCGCGCGCGGGTGCAATTTGGCTCGATCAGCAAGTTCGGCCTGATGGAGATGAGCCGCCAGCGGCTGCGCCCGGCGCTCAGCGAGGGCGCGTCCATCCCCTGTCCGCGCTGTGGCGGTTCAGGCCATATCCGCGACACCGAGAGCTCGGCACTGCAGATCCTGCGCATCATCCAGGAAGAGTCGCTCAAGGACAACACGGCCTCGGTCCTGTGCCAGGTACCGGTGGACGTCGCTTCCTTCCTGCTCAACGAAAAACGTACCGAGATCGCGAAGATCGAACTCAAGCAGCGCATCAACGTACTGATGGTGCCCAACAAGACGCTGGAAACCCCGAACTACAAGCTCGAGCGCCTCAAACACGACGATCCGCGGCTGGACAACATCGAAGCCAGCTACAAGATGGCCGACGAGATGGAAGACGCCACATCTGTGACGCGGCGTTCGCAGGAGCCCACCAACCGCCAGACCCCGATCATCAAGGGGGTGTTGCCCGATGCCCCGGCACCGGCGGCCGCACCAAGACCCCAAGCGGTTCAACCCGTTGCGGCGCCGGTTCGCCCGGCGCCGGCCAAACCGGCACCGGTGGCGCCACCGGTGGCGGCTGCCGCAGAAAAAGGCTTTGTCGGTTGGCTCAAGAACCTTTTTGGCGCTCCTGCCGCCGCGCCGGCAGTACCCAAAACAGCTGTGCGAACAGACGCCGTCGAAAAGACCGACGGCCGTCCGGCGCGCGACCAACAGCGCCCGGAAGCACGCGACGGCGCGCGACCTGAGGGGCGTGACGGTGGTCGCGGCGAGGGACGGGGTCGCGGCGGACGCGGTGGTCGTGGTGGCCGTGGTGAGCGCAACGAGCGCGGGGAGCGAGCGCCGCAACCGCAGCGTGAACGCATGGACGCCAACGCGCCGGCCAGCGGCATGGAAAACAACGCGGCCGGGGCCCAGGCCCTGGCCGGCGCGCCAGCCGGTGATTCGTCACGGCCCGAGCAACGCACGGAGCGCCCGGCGCGCGGCGGTGAGCGTGGTGACCGCGGTGAGCGCGGCGGACGTGGTGGCCGAGGTGGCGAACGGGGCGACCGCGCCGAGCGCCCGGACGGTGAACGTGCGCCTCGCCCGGATGGCGAACGTGCCGCGCGTCCCGACGGCGAACGTGCAGTTCGCCCGGACGGTGAACGTGCCGTGCGTCCCGAACGCGGCGAGGCCGATGCCGACGGACGCGGCCAGGGCGGCAACGCCGCACGCGAGGACCGTGAAGGCCGTGACGGCCGCAACGACCGCCGACCCGACCGCCGCCCGCGCCAGGACCGGCCTGAGCAGGCGCAGCCGATGGCAACCGATGCCCAGGGCAGCGGACCCGACATGTCGATGCCTCAGGGCGACTCGGCCATGGCGCCGCGCGCAGATGGTGCCGACAGTGGGAGCGCCGTAGCCACGGGGATGGCCGACCAGTCCGGCGCCCGCACCGACGGCCCGGACGGGCGTGAAAAGCGCTCGCGTGACCGTTATGGGCGCGAGCGCGGACCGCGTGGCGACCGCGGCGGCAACGACCAGCGCGACGATCGCCAGCAGGCACAACGCCCAGCGCGCGACCCGCAGCAGGCGCTCGAGGGTTTTGCCGCCCCCGCTGCCCAGCCCGAAGCGCAGCCGCAAGCCGCCGAGCCGCAAGTGGCACGGGCTGCTCTGGCCAGCGCCCCGGCGCCGGCCACCGGGGCGACACAGCAGGGCCTGCCCAAGGTCCAGACCTTTGTGCTGCCGATCGACGAACTGGCCCTGGTGGCCGGGAACTCCGGACTGAGCTGGGTCAACTCGGACGCCGACAAGATCAACGCCGCGCAAGCGGCGATGGCGGCGCAGCCGAAGGCGGTCCATGTGCCGCGCGAACGCCCGGCGTCAGTGGCGATCGACCAGGGTCCCCTGGTTCTGGTCGAGACCAAGCGCGATTTGCGCGACCTGCGGCTGCCGTTCGAAGAAACCGTCGGCTAGGGCGGCACCGGCGCACGGCCCGGGGCGGTGTCGTGCGCTCACTGGTGGACCTTCGTGCTGCGCACTGCGGTATTCGCCCTTGGGGCGGCCCGGCGTCTCATGCGAGGTGCGGTTCGATCGGCGAGTCCGTTCGGCCTGAGCTTGTAGCGGCCACTCGGCCCTTCGACAAACTCAGGGCGACCGGACCATATCTCCGAAAGCCAGGGCGTATCAGGCCTGCGCGGCATTGCGCCAGGCCTGCGTCGCCGCGTCGGCATCGCCGTGTTGCTGCGCCAGTTCGGCCAGCAGTCGCCAGGCGTCCCGACGCAGCGCGACGTCCTGCAAACGCGCCAGCGAGTGCGTCAGCAACTGGCGCGCCTTGCCCCAAAGCTGCAACCGCATACAGGTGACGCCGGCCAGGTACTGGAGCAATGCGTCTCCCGGGTTGCCCATCTGGGCTGACTCGATGCGCGCCAGCCACGCGGCATCCGGCGCTCCCGAGCTGTCTGAGAATCCGCGTTCCAGCACACGCACCAGTTCCACGCTCTGCTGCTGGCTGAGCGCGCCCGGGCGACCCACCATCGCGTCCCACACCGGCAGCAGCCACTGGCGCCCGAGGGCGCTGTCGCCGCCCAGCGTGCGCAGGCGCTCGACGGCATGGATGGCAACATCGGGCATCGCCCGTTCACCCTCTTCCAGCTGCGCCCAGGCCTTCTGCAATTGGGCCGGGTCGTGGGCCGCTTCGATCAGCTCGATCGCCAACCCGCGCAAGACGCCATGCGCGGCGGTGTCAGACATGGCGCGGTGTTTCGCCAGCAGACGCGCGGTCTCCAGCGCCACCGGTGTGCGCCTGGCCATGCGCGCGGCCCGCAGCCGAACGCGCAAGGCCAGCGTCCGGCGCGCCGCACCCTGCCCCATCTCGTCGAGCAGTTGCAGCGCGAGCGCGGCGTCGCGGTCATCCAGCGCCCAACGGGCGGCGCGCAGCTGCACCCCTTCGCGGGTCTCGGGCGAGCCGCCTTTGGACGCCTGCTCTAGCGCAGTGCGGTAGTGCTGCTCGCGCACACCCTGATCCTGCAGCGCGTGCGCGGCCTCGGCAGCCAGCAGGTGCGCCACTGCGCGCAGGCGGGCGGCGTAGCCCAGTCCGTCACCGCCCGACTCGATCACCGCGAGCTGCACCAGCACCGACTCGGCGGCCTTGCGGGCGCGCACAAACCGGCCCGCCGCCAACAGGGAAAACGCCTCCAGCAGCGCCTGCTGCATGCTGCGTTCGCGCTGGCGCAGCCGCCACAGCCTGGCCGCCCGTGGAATCGAAAACAACGCCGAAAGCGCCCGCAGTGCGAGGTGCAGCGTGAGGAAGGACGCTACCAGCACCGCCAGCACGAGATTGAGCGACAGGTCGACCCGGTACGGCGGCCAGAACAGCGTGATCGAACCCGGATTGCTGCCGGCAAACAGCGCCGCCGCCACCGCGATGGCGAACAGGGCCAGCAACCACAGGGCGATGCGCATGTCGGTGGCGCGCCGGTCAGCGGCCAGCCGCGGCCGTGGTCAGGGCCGCCAGCGTGTCGTCCACACGCGGCAGCTCCAGCGTTTTCATCTGGCCCTGTATCTGCTGCAGCAGGCCGGCAGCGGACTGCGTCTTGCGCGAAGCCGGGTCAAAGTACTTGTTCAGCACGCCGGACGCCGACGCCAGGTCGGCCCGTGCGGATTCGAGCTGGCGCGCCAGCAACCCCAGGCGCGCGTTGAGCAGCTTGAGCTTGAGGTTTTCGCGCACGAAGAAAGACTGCTCCGGCGACAACAACGCCGCGTCAGGCTGCTCGATGCGGCTGACCCGAAGCAGGTTCCTGGCCTCGTCGCCCACCAGCTGCAGCCCGCGCTGCCACCAGCTCGGGGCCGACTCTGTATCCGGTTGCCTGAGCGAACCGGTGGCGTTGACCGCCGCCACCGCGTTGGCCAGCGGAAGGTCGTCCGCCATGCGCAACAACTCGTCGATCCGAACCAGCAGCGCCGGTGTATCGGACACCGCCGTGGCGGTGATCCGGCTGATGTCGCGCGCGATCGCACGCTGCAGCTGCGCCAGCCGGGGCTGGGCAGCCCGTGTGACGCGCTGGTCGGCGCTCTTGAGCGCCGCCACCAGCGGCTCGACGCTGCCGGTGAGCTGCGCCTGCTGCTGCGCCAGGCGCACTGCCGATTCGATGTCGACCACCAGGTTTTCATCGCGCGAGCGCGACAGGCTCTGGATCAGGTCCTCCAGCTGCGTGCGCTGCAATGCGACTTCGCTGAGCTTGACCTCCGACAGCGCCAGCCGCGCGGCTGTGTCGCGCGCGAGCTCCTGCGCCTGCCGCGCCAGCGTGCGCGCCTCGACCGCCTGCACGCCCGAATCGGCGCTTTGGCGCGCCAGCTGCTCCCGGATCACCGACAGTTTTTGCCATAACAGGCCGCTGGTAACCAGCGCTGCCAGGGCCAGCGCCAGGGCCACCAGCACCAGGGTCGATGGCCGCGCAGGCCCCGGTGGTGCCACACGCAACGTGGTGCCGGTGTCGCCCGTGCCGGCACCAGGGTTGGGCGCAGTCTGGACGGGCGGATCAGCGTTCATACGATCGATTCTATCGACGCGACGACGTCCGAGATGCTTGGCCGTGACTGCCACACCACACCAAAACCCGCCGCCCGCGCCGCCGCTGCAATACGCGCGTGGGTGGCGATTGCGCGCGCACCGGACCACCCCAGGTGCGGCAATCCCGCGCCCAGGTTGGCAACTGCCTGCGCACTGGTAAACAACCACACCGAACTGTCGCGGGCCGCGTCACGGGCCAAGTCGCGCGCGCGGGGTCCGAACTCCGGCACAGCACGGCGATAAGCCACCAGGAACTCGACCTGCGCACCGGCCTGCAGCAGATGCTGCGCCAACCAGTCACGCCCGTACCCGCGACCCGGGTCGGCGCCGTCGACGCCCACCGGCGCGACGTCGTCGTCGCCGCGCACGATCAGCACGCGGGTGCCGGCGTCGACAGCGGGGGCCACCACCTGCCACAGGGCCTCCGAATCGAACTGGCCGCTGTCGGTAGCCGGTGCATCGATGCGCCGCGCGTCCACCCCGTGCCGCAGCAGGGCGGCGCTGGTTCCGGGTCCGGTGGCCCAGCAGCGGGGACGCGGCGCGCCAACGGCGCCCAGCGCGGGTCCGGACGGCGGCCGCGCCGCGAAGAAATGCTCCACGGCCGACCGGCTGACAAACATCAGCGCCGTGTAGTCGCCCAAGTGTTGCCAGGCGAGCCGCAGGCTGCTGGTATCGGCCAGCGGGCACACGCTGATCAGCGGCAGCGCGATGGCCTCGATGCCGTGTTGCCGCAGCGCCTGGACCCAGACCTGTGCGTCGGGCTCGGGCCGGGTGACGATGACGCGCATGGGTGGCAAGGCGGCGGGTCAGACCAGCGGGCCGGCCCGCACCGCGCCGCCCAGGCACAGTTGCTGTGCCACGCGGCGGCCAATCGCGCGCGCCTGCTCCATCGTCGCCACCGGCACGGCGCCGCTGGCGCGCACCAGCGCAAGAGGGGCGGCGGCGGCCAGGGCCTCGTCGAACTGCCCCCAGGCTGCGTCGAGCTGCAGCGTGTCGCCAAGCCACACCGCGTGGGCTGCCAGCGGCATCGAGCAACTACCCCCCATTTCCTTGCTGACCGCGCGCTCCGCGGCCACGGCCAGCCAGGTGGCTTGGTGCGCCAGCGGCGCCAGCGCCAGCATCAGGTCCTGCCGGTGCGCCATGACTTCGATTCCCAGCGCGCCCTGTCCGGCCGCCGGCAGCATCAGGGACGGCTCGAACGCGCAGCGGATGCGGTCTTCGAGGCCCAGCCGTTTGAGGCCAGCCGCCGCCAGCACGATCGCGTCGAATGCCCCTTGATCGAGCTTGCGCAACCGGGTATCGAGGTTGCCCCGCAGCGGCCCGATGCGGATGTCCGGGCGCCCGAGCTGGGCGAAACGGTCACGCAACAACACCAGGCGGCGCAGGCTCGAGGTACCGACCACCGCCCCCTGCGGCAAGCCGGCCAGGCTGTCGAATTGGTTGGACACCAGCGCATCTCGCGGGTCCTCGCGCTCCATCACGCAAGCCAGCGCGAACCCGTCGGGCAGGTCCATCGGTACGTCCTTGAGCGAATGCACCGCAAGATCGGCGCGGCCATCCTCGAGCGCGGTCTCGAGCTCCTTGACGAACAGGCCCTTGCCGCCGACCTTGCTGAGCGAGCGGTCGAGGATCTGGTCACCGCGTGTCGTCATGCCCAGCAGCGTCACCTGGTGGCCCAGTTGTTCGAGCCGCTGCTTCACGTGTTGGGCCTGCCAAAGCGCCAGCCGGCTTTCGCGCGTGGCGATCACGAGCGGTCGGGAAACGGTCGATGTCAATGTCGTAACCTGTTGGTAATCAGAGGGCGTTCGCGTCGGGCGGGACGATGCTAGCATGGGAAAAACGGACCTTATGACCATGCCAAATGCGACCCCCATCGAATCGCCCCGACGCTCGCGCGAAAACGAACGGCCGCTGGTCGAGGATATCCGTCTGCTCGGTCGCCTGCTCGGCAATGTGATCCGCGAGCAGGATGGCCACGAGGCCTTCGAACTGGTCGAGAAAATCCGCAAACTGTCGGTCGCATTCCGGCGCGACGCAGACCACGACGCCGACCGCACGCTGAAGAAACTGCTGTCCGGCCTGAGCGGCGACCAGACCGTCAGCGTGATCCGCGCTTTCACTTATTTCAGCCACCTGGCCAATCTGGCGGAGGACCGGCACCATATCCGCAGGCGCGCCGTCCACGAACGCGCGGGCGACACCCAGGAAGGCAGCATCGAGGTCGCGCTGGCGCGCCTGCGCTGGGCCGGAATCACCCCGGCCACCGTCGTCGATACGCTGGCCAGCAGTTTCGTGTCACCGGTGCTGACCGCCCACCCGACCGAGGTGCAGCGCAAGAGCATCCTGGATGCCGAGCGCGGCATCGCGCAGCTGCTGGTCGCGCGCGACGCGATCAAGCTCGCCGCGGCCACCGGCCCGTCGCGCAAGGACGCGCTCACGCCGCGCGATCTGGCTGCCAACGAAGCGCAGATCCAGGCCCGCGTGGTGCAGTTGTGGCAGACCCGGCTGCTGCGGTTCACCAAACTCACGGTGGCCGACGAAATCGAAAACGCGCTGAGTTATTACGAGGCCACCTTCCTGCGCGAAATTCCCAAGCTGTACGCGAACCTCGAGCGCGAACTCGACCAGGGGCCGATCCACAGCTTCCTGCGCATGGGCCACTGGATTGGCGGCGATCGCGACGGCAACCCCAACGTCAGCGCCGAGACCTTGAGCTACGCGCTCAAACGCCAGGCCGAGGTCGCCCTGCGCCACTACCAGACCGAGGCGCACTACCTGGGCGGCGAATTGTCGGTGTCCGCCATGCTGGCCGATTGCTCCGCGGAGATGCAGACGCTGGCCGCGCGTTCGCCGGACACCAACGAACACCGCCAGGACGAGCCCTACCGGCGCGCCCTGACCGGCATCTACGCGCGTCTCGCCGCCACCCTCAAGGACCTCACCGGGGGCGACGCCGCGCGACACGCGGTGGCGCCGCAAGATCCCTACCTGCAGGCGCAGGAGTTCGGCGCCGACCTGCGCACGATCGAAGCCTCGCTGCAGACCCACCACGGCGCGGCACTGGCAATACAGCGCCTGCATCCGCTGATACGGGCGGTCGAGGTGTTCGGCTTCCACCTGGCCACCGTCGATCTGCGCCAGAGCTCCGACAAACACGAGCAGGTGGTTGCCGAACTGCTCGCGGCCGCGCGCATCGAAGCCGACTACGCCGCGCTCGATGAAGGCGCCAGACGCGCGGTGCTGCTGCGCTTGCTGTGTGATGCCCGGCCCCTGCGGGTGCTCGACCACGTGTACTCGGAGCTCGCGCAGTCGGAACTGGCGATATTCGCGTGTGCACGCGACATGCTGGCGCGTTATGGCGCGCAATCGATCCGCCACTACATCATCAGCCACACCGAGGCCGTCAGCGACCTGCTCGAAGTGCTGTTGCTGCAGAAGGAAACCGGGCTGATGCACGGCACCCTGGATGCGCAGGGGCACGCCGATCTGATCGTGGTTCCCCTGTTCGAGACCATCGCCGACCTGCGCAACGCGGCCGCCATCATGCGCGAGTTCTACGCCTTGCCCGGGGTGATCGCGCTGGTGCGCCGCGGCGGCGCCGAGCAGGACATCATGCTGGGCTACTCGGACAGCAACAAGGACGGCGGCATCTTCACCAGCAACTGGGAGTTGTACCTGGCCGAGATCGCGCTGGTCGAACTGTTCGACGACATCGGCCGCGGCGGCATCGGTGCGACGGCCAGCGCCAGCCGCGCAGCGCGCGCCGCGCCGCACCAGGCCGGTCCGCCCGGCCCACCCGGCGGCGCAACAAGCGCCGACGCCGGCGCCGCGATCCGGCTGCGCATGTTCCACGGCCGCGGCGGCACGGTGGGGCGCGGCGGCGGGCCGAGTTACCAGGCCATCCTGGCCCAGCCGCCGGGAACGGTGCGCGGACAGATCCGGCTGACCGAGCAGGGCGAGGTCATCGGCTCCAAATACGCCAACCCGGAGATCGGCCGGCGCAACCTCGAGACGCTGGTCGCCGCAACACTCGAAGCCACGCTGCTGCAGGCGACCAAACCGGCCAGCGCCGAATTCCTGCGGGCCGCCACCCGCCTGTCCGAGTCCAGCATGGCGGCCTACCGCGCGCTCGTGTATGAAACGCCGGGGTTCACCGACTACTTCTTCAGCTCAACGCCGATCCGCGAGATCGCCGAACTCAACATCGGCTCGCGCCCGGCGTCGCGCAAGCCTTCGCAGGCGATCGAGGACCTGCGCGCCATTCCCTGGGGCTTCAGCTGGGGCCAGTGCCGGCTCACGCTGCCGGGGTGGTACGGCTTCGGCACGGCGGTGCGGGAGTTCCTCGACACGCCGGGCGCCAAATCCAGGGTCGGCCAGATCGCGCTGCTGCAAAAGATGGTGCGCCAGTGGCCGTTCTTTCGCACGCTGCTGTCCAACATGGACATGGTGATGGCCAAGAGCGATCTGGCGCTGGCCTCGCGTTACGCGGAACTGGTGGCCAACACGCGCCTGCGCAAGAAGATCTTCTCGGCCATTGAGGCCGAGTGGCAGCTCACCGCCGACGCGCTGGCGCTGATCACCGGCCACAAGCAGCGGCTGGCCAACAACGCGGCGCTGCAGCGCTCGATCCGGCACCGGTTTCCGTACATCGACCCGCTGCACCATCTGCAGGTCGAACTGGTGCGCCGTTACCGCGCCGGGCAGACCGATGAGCGGGTGCGCCGCGGCATCCACATATCGATCAACGGCATCGCCGCCGGCCTGCGCAACACCGGTTGATCGGGTGGGCCGAACCCGCGGCGGGGGCGCGGCCAGCGTCAGGGCCCGACTGCGCCGGCACTGAAACCGGCACACACCACATCCAGCCGTTCCAGCCAGGTCCGGGTGTAGTGCGCGTAATCGAAGTCGATGGTGGAGCATTCGTGCGACACGGCGCCCCACAGGGT
>JANMYG010000525.1:0-3563 GCA_031381865.1 Betaproteobacteria bacterium
CCAGGGCCGCATCCTTGGTCGCCAGCGGCAGCCCCAGGCGCATCGCCAGTTCGAGGTAACTCGCGTCGTAGGTCGTGAGGCGCTGAGCGCGCGCAAGCGGCAGCACGTCCCGAAAAGCGCGCCCCGGCCGGTCGGGGTCGACGCGAATGTCGAGCGCACCCAGTATTCCCAGGAACTCGACGTTGCGTGCCTGGGTGATGCGCCGGCGTTTCTCGGCGCCCAGCAGGATGTTGCCGACCTCCAGCGCCCACAGGGCTGGCACAAACGCCGGCGTGTGTTGCAAGCGGTCGAGAAGCGCCCAGGCCGCCGGCGTGCTTTCGTCATCGAAGCACCACGCCAGCGCGACCGAGGCGTCGAGCACGAAGCCGCTCACCGCCGGCCCTCGTCGCGCAGCTTCTTCCACGACACGCGCCCGAGCGTCTGGTGCCGGGCGAATGCCTTGGCCCGCGCGATCGGATCGCCGACCGCGCTGGCGCGAGGCGCATTGGCAGGAACCAGCCGCGCGACCGCGATGCCACGCCGCGTGATCACCACCTCCATGCCGGCGGCAACCTCGTCGAGCAGCGCGCTCAGGTGGGTCTTGGCCTCGAATGTTCCAACTTCCTTCATGTGCGCTCCTCTAACTAGCTAGATGACTAGTTTAATGCTCCCGAACGCGTACCGCACCCATGTTTGCCCTTGCTCCACCAACGCTTGTGCTACCGTGCCGAAGGAATTGATGCGATGAACCAACGCCGACTTGTCGTTCTCGCCCTGGGCACCTGCCTGTCCGGCCACACGCCGGTGCTGCGGGCGCAAACACCGGCCATCGGCCTGCGCCGCGTCGGCGTGCTGGCGCCCAGCACACGGGTGAAGGAGGAAGTCATCCTCAAACCCTTCTTCGACCAGATGCGTGATCTGGGCTGGATCGAAGGGCAGACCATCGTCTATGACCGCGCCTATGCCGACGATCTGCAGCAGGACCTGCCCCGGCTCGCGGCCGAGTTGGTGGCGCGCAAGCCGGAGTTGATCTATGCGCCGCCTCAAGTAGCAGCCTTGGCAGCGAAGCAGGTCACGGGCACGATACCGATCGTGTTTGCAACTGGGACCGACGCGGTGGGCACTGGCCTCGTCACGAGCCTCGCGCGCCCGGGCGGCAACGCGACCGGTGTCGTCAACGTCATCGAGTCGCTGGTGCCCAAGCGGCTCGAATTGCTGCACCAGATCTTGCCCAATGCCAGGCGCGTCGGGTTCCTGCGCGACCCGGGCGAGCCGTTCTCGAAGGACTCCCTTGCCCGCATCGGCCTGGCGGCCACGGCGCTCGGCCTGACGATCGTCTGGGCCGACATGTCGAATCCAGGCGAGTTGGATGCAGCCATGGCCAAGCTGACCGGCCAGGGTGTCGACGTGATCTATGCCGGTGCCACAACGATTGGCTCCAACCTGCGCGCACAGGTTGTCGCGCTGGCGAACGGAAAGCGCGTGCCGGTGATGTTGAATCGCGCGTCCCAGCTCGATTCTGGCGCGTTGTTTTCCTACGGCTCGTCACAAGCCGACCAGATACGCCGCTCGGCCCAGCTGGTCGACAAGATTCTCAAAGGGGCCCAGCCGGCCGACATTCCGGTCGAGCAGCCGACCAAGTTCGAACTGGTCATCAACCTGAAGGCCGCCAAGGCGCTGGGCATCGCCATTCCGCAAAGTATGCTGCTGCGCGCCGATGAGGTGATTCAATGACCAGGCAGGCTGCCCGTTATTCAAGACGTGTTGTTGCTGTCGGCACTCAGCGTATGTGCGTGGCCAGCGCCTCGGCCATGCGGGTCTGCCAACCTGGTCCGGTGGCCCTGAAATACGCCACCACTTCAGGCGCCAGGCGCAACGACAACTGCACCTTCGTGGCTGCCCGTTGCGGGCCCCGGCCGCGGCGTTGCGACAGCTTGGCGCGCAGGTCATCATGCGAGTGCGCCACCACGGCGCCGTCCCAGTCCTTCGCCGTGGTCCTCGGGCTATCGGCGTCGTGCGCGATGTCGGCGTCCGTCTGGGCGCGCACGCGTGCCCAGTCAGTCTCTCCCGAAGATTTGGCGTTGGTGCGGGAAGTTTTTCCAGTACGTGTGTTGCTCATGTTTGTCTGCCTTGCGGATCGAAATGATGTGATCGTCGTCGCCGCGCGGGGTGGGCACCACAAACACCACCACGTCACGCCACAGCCCCAGTGTCTGCAGGCGCAGTTCACCGTAAGCCGCGCGCTGGTCTTCTCGGGTGACAGTGCTCCCCGCGAACACGACGTCGACGCCGATGAAGTCGAACCCATGCACTTCCAGATTGCGCAGGCGTTTGGCTTCGTCGTAGGTGAACATGATTTTATTGTAGATTCAAATAAGTACAAGGCCACGACCACGGCCACAAAGGACGACTATGCGAAACAGCCACCGATTGGATTCGACCGCGCGAGAATGCGCTGGACCGCAAAAGCACCCGGCCTGCCAATCGCACTGTCTTTGTTGTTGCTGCGGGCGGATGAGGTGATTCAATGAAAACCCGCCGCGACTTTGCCAATGCCCTGGCGCTGGCGCTGCTGGGTGCCCCCACCCTTTCGCGCGCGCAAACAGGGCAACGACTCCCAGTGGTGGGTGCCCTGTACCCGTTCCTCGGTATTCGCACGCCGGTCGCCGACGCGCTGGCCTTGGGCCTGCGCGAGCTGGGTTTCGTAGAAGGCCAGAACCTGATCTTCGAGAACCGTTTCGCGCCTGGCGAGCCGGAGCTTTTTCCCAGCCTGGCGGCGGAACTCGTGAAACTCAAAGTCGACCTGATCTTTGCGGTGGGGCCCGCCGCCGTGAAGGCTGCGCGGGAGCAAAGCAGCCTGATCCCGATCGTCGCCTACGACCTCGAAACCGACCCGGTGCAGGCCGGCTGGGCACGCAGCCTGGCGCGGCCGGGTGGCAACCTGACTGGTTTGTTCATGGATATTCCCGCATTGGCTGGCAAGTGGATCGAGTTGCTGCGCTCGGTCGCCCCAGGCATTCGCCTGATCGGCCTGTTGTGGGATTCGACCAGCGGTCCGGCGCAACTGGCGGCCGCAAAGGCGGCCGCGCAGGGTTTCGGTATCGAGGTTCACCTGATGGCGGTGCGCGGCTCTGAGGGTATTGCGGCCACGCTCAATGCTGGCATTGGCGCGGGCATCAAAGCCATCGCTGTGCTTGGGTCACCCGAACTGAGCCGGACTCTTGTTATCAAGCTGGTCAACGACTTCGCGGTGAACCACCATCTCCCCATGATCTCGCCGTTTCGCTCCTACGCGGAGGGTGGCGGCCTGATGTCGTACGGGGCAAACCTGCCGGACTTTTATCTGCGCTTCGGGGCCTTCGTCGCCAGGATTCTGAGAGGCGCAAAACCGGGCGACCTGCCGATCGAACTGCCGTCGAAGTTCGAATTCGTGATCAACCTGAAGGCCGCCCGGGCGCTGGGCATCACGATCCCGCAGGCGTTGCTGCTGCGTGCGGACGAGGTGATTCAGTGATGCGCCCTCCAGGCCCGTACGTCGGTGGCGCGCCGCCCGAAGGCGCCGCATGCGGCTCAAGCCGCCAGGC
>JANMYG010000573.1:0-4314 GCA_031381865.1 Betaproteobacteria bacterium
ACGGCCTGTGCCAGCGCCTGGATCGCCCGTTGGCGCTGCTTGACGATGCCCAGCGAACCGAGCGCGTCGGCGCCGGCCTGGGCCAGCACCGCGGCGGTCGGAAACAGCCGGCTGAGTTCGGGGTGGGGCGTGGCGATCGGGTCACC
This sequence comes from Betaproteobacteria bacterium, assembly GCA_031381865.1. GTDB lineage: Bacteria > Pseudomonadota > Gammaproteobacteria > Burkholderiales > Burkholderiaceae_C > CAISIP01. The sequence goes on from JANMYG010000573.1 coordinate 147, forward strand.
GAAACGGTCGACCAGGCGCTGTGCCAGCGTGCGTGCCGCCGCCACCGTGATCTGCTGGCCCAGCACGGCGCGCACGGCCAGTTCGAAGCCGTCGAAGGTGCCGGGCACGCGCAGCCCGTCGCAGCCCGGGAAGCTGGCCTGCAGCACCTGGTTGATGGCCTGCGGGTCGGCGTCCAGGTCGAACGCGTTGCGCACCCGGCGTATCACCAGCGGCAACACGTCGCGCAGCGAATCGCTGACCTGCAACAGCAACTGGCAGTGGGCCGGTTCGAAGCTGGCCACCAGCCATCCGCAATGGATCTTGCCGGCACCTTGCACGCGCAGGGTCTTGCCGATGCGCGTCTGCCCGCCGTCGCAGCAAACCGATTCGATTGCATGCACCTGGCGCTGGCGCAGGAATGCCGCCATCGCCGGTACGTCGTAGGGCGGGCGGTAACCCAGCCTGACGCAGATGCCGCGCCCGCTGGAGCCCGCACCGGCGCGGCGCAATTGCGTAGGGTTGAGCCGGTAATGCGCCACGAAGGCGGCGTTGAAGCGCCGCACGCTGGCGTACCCACTGACCAGTGCGACCTGCATCATGGGCAGGTCGGTGTCGGTCAGCAATTGCTTGGCCGTCAGCAGCCGGCGGGTCTGCAGGTACTGCATCGGCGACACGCCCAGCCTGGCTTCGAAGATGCGGCGCAGGTGCCGGTCGCTGACCCCCAGCCTGGCGGCCAGCGACTGCACTGAAAGGGCGCTCTCGCCCCAGGCCTCGGGTTCGTCGAGCAGCCGCGCCGCTTGGTGCGTCAGGATCGACGACGCATCCTGGATCGACCAGGCCACCGAATTCGGCGCCAGCTCCGGGCGGCAGCGGCGGCAGGGCCGGAAACCGGCACTTTCGGCATTCGCGGCGTGGTTGAAGAAGCGGCAGTTTTCGCGTTTGGGTGTGCGTACACCGCAGACCGGCCGGCAATAGATACCGGTCGACGTGACGCCGGTGAAAAAGCGGCCGTCGAAACGCGCGTCGCGGGCTTTCAGGGCAAGGTAGCAGGCATCTTGCTCGCTGCTGGAATTGGTGTCGACCATGGGTGCCATGGTAACCCGCCACGCCGCACGCGCTAGCCGTTTTCGGACATGTTCATGCGAAGGTTTTTAAAGCTGGCTGCTCACACTTTGCTGCCAGATATGCCGGTACACCAGCGCCGCCATTTCCTGCTTGTCGGCCGGGGTGTAGGGCGGCTCCGGCAGTTCTTTGTAGACGTGGTCCAGGATGAAGGTTTGCACTTCGGCCTGCGTCTGCTCCTTCTCGGTCCATCGATCCAGCGGGGCGATCACCGCCAAAACGCCGGCCAACAGTTCACGGCTTGCCTGCTTGATGCGCTCCCTGTTCACCTTGGACAAATCACCACGTTGCAGCAGGTCGAACAATGCCAGCTGCTCCTCGCTCAGGCCTTCTTCCGCCGCGCGGCGCTGCTCGGCGTCCATGCCGTTGGCCAGGTCCATCAGTTTTGCGAAGCTGTCTTCCACCGTTGCGCGGTCCTTGTCGGCGTTGTAGGCGGCAATGATTTCCTGGTACTTCTTCTCGTAGTTCATGCGCAATGGATTGCGCGCAAGCATCTGGGCCAGTTTCTCTTCGACGATTCTCCGAATGTCTTCGATCACGCTCGCCTTGCGCTTGACCTTTTTGTCGAACTCCTCGCGCAGCTTGTCCATGTTGATCTGCGACAGATCGATGGTCAGGCCCTCGGCCTGGTCCGCGCCCGACCCCTGCGTAGCAATGGCCTGGTTGACGATGCGGTGCAGCATTTTCAGCAGAGTGCTCACGTCGGCCGTGTCGCGGCGCTCGGTCAGTTTCTTGTAGATGGCCTCGATGTTGTCGTGGCGTTCGGCATAGGCCAGGGCCGATGGCTCGACCAACAGCGCCTTGAAGCGGCCAAAGACCACGCGGGCCAGAATCTCGAAGCGCCGCTTGGATTCGTCACTGGTGTAGACCGCGTCGACAGCATCGGCCAGCCCCTGGATACGTGCGAACCCTTTTGCGCCAAGCAGCCCGGACAACTCGAAACCCAGGCCGCGCAAATACACCTCGGTGACCTCAATCGCATCCTGCAACGCCACTACGCGTTCCTCCAGCGGCGCCACGATTTCTGCATCTCCACCGTCGTCGCCCAACGCGTACTGGGCCAGGGCTTCGCGCAGGCTCTTGAGCATGCCGTTGTAGTCCACGATCAGGCCGAAGTCCTTGCCCGGATAAACCCGGTTGGCGCGTGCGATGGCTTGCATCAGTGTGTGGGCGCGCATCGGCTTGTCGATATACAGCGTTGCCAGACATTCCACATCGAAGCCCGTCAGCCACATGGCACACACAATTGCCACCCGGAACGGATGCCGCGGGTTTTTGAAAGCCGATTCCACATCCACACGTTTGCCATCCGCCGTCTCAAAACCCAGCTTCATGCGGGCTCGGTGCGGGATGATGTCGAAGCCCCACTTCTTGAAGTCCGCGACTTCGTTTTGCGCCTCGCTGATGATGACCTCAATGATCGTTTCGTCCAGCCATGCAGCTTTGGCCAATAGACGGTCGCGCTGCGCATGCAGAAGTTGCCGGGTGCCATCGTCGGGTGCAGCAGCAATCTCAGCCAGCTTGGAGGCAGCCTCAGCCCGAACCGATACCGCTTTGGCCTTCCACGCTGGCTCGATCAGCATCGACATGCGCGCGCAAGTGAGCTTGTCGATACACACCAGCATGGCCTTGCCGGCCTCCCACCGCGTGCTGCAATGCTCCACGAAGTCGGTCACGATTTTCTTCAGCCGTTCGTCGGCGGTGATGACTTCATAGTCTTTGCCAAGCAACTTTTCCAGCAGCGCGGTCTGATCCGGGTCCAGGTCGGCGGCATCCACGGCGGCAGCTATTCTGTCGTTCAAGTCCAGCCGCGCCAGCCCCAGCTTCTCGCCCCGGTTCTCGTAGACCAGCTTGACCGTAGCGCCGTCTTCTTCGCTGCGCTTGAAGTCGTAACGCGAGACGTAATCTCCAAAGATGCGTTTGGTCAGCTCATCGTGCTTGAACAGTGGCGTGCCGGTAAAACCGATGAAAGCCGCATTCGGCAGCGCCAGGCGCATGTTGCGGGCCAATCTGCCCGACTGGGTGCGGTGCGCTTCGTCCGAGATGACGATGATGTCGTCCCGGTCGCTGTAGGGATCGTCCGCATTCACTCCCTGATTGAACTTGTGGATCAGGCTGAACACATAACGGTGGTTCTGCCTGAGCAGTTGCTCCAGGTCCTTGCCTGAGGCGGCACGCGGCGTGTGGTCGTCGGCCACGCCGCAGCCCACAAAGGTCTTGTAGATCTGGCTATCCAGGTCATCCCGGTCGGTCATCAGCACAAAGGTGAAGTTGCCCGGCACGGTGCGCCGCACCTTCTCGGCGAAGAAAGCCATCGAATACGACTTGCCGCTGCCTTGCGTGTGCCACACCACGCCCAGGCGCCCGAGGTCTGGGTGGGCTCGTTCGACGATCTGCAGGGTTCGCGGTTCGGTCTCGGCGCCACTTTGTTCCACGTACCCGGCCACGGGTTCCGCCGCAAGAGGGTAGGGTGGCAACGGCTCATTGGCGGCGCGATCCACGCCCAGCCACGGCAGCTCGATCACGCGATGTTTCAGCCGCTCGCCCGGCGGAAACTGCAATTTGATGGCCTCCTGCCGCACCACCGCCGCCACCGCCTGGTTGACGCCCAGGTACTGGTGGTTGCGCGCCACCACCTTGCGCACGGCTCCGGCCTTGCTGGCGTCGAACAATATGAAGTTCTCCACGATGTCCAGCAGGCGGTTCTTGGCCAGCATGCCGCCCAGCAACACCTCGGCCGCCACGTCGCCCTTGTCGCGTTCGTCCAGGCGTTTCCATTCGCCAAAATGCTCCCAGGTGCTGGTAATGGAGCCGTAACGCGCGTTGTGGCCATTGCTGACGTTCAGGAACGCGTTGTGGTGGAAGGCATGGGCAACGACGTTTTCGTCCAGGTAGTCGCGCAGGTTGCCATCAAAGCCGGCGCGGATGTTCTTGTAAACCGCCTTGAGTTCGACAAACACCAAGGGCAACCCGTTGACGAAACACACCATGTCGGCGCGGCGGTTGTAGTTGGGCGTGCGCAGCCCGGCGAGCTTGAGCTCGCGCACCACCAGGAAGCGGTTGTTG
>JANMYG010000620.1:0-4885 GCA_031381865.1 Betaproteobacteria bacterium
CAACCGGATGCTATAAAACCCGGCGCGGTGTGCCCCATGTGCAAACGTGGACAGTTCCCGGCGTGGTCCGACAAATCAAAAGCATCAGGAGACATCGCATGCAATTTCCTACCGGCCAGGCGTCGCCTGTTCGTGCATCCCAAGCCTGGCTTCGACCCCTGGGTCGACTCGCCACCGTCGCCGCGCTGGTCGCGGCGCCTCTGCTCGCCGTGGCGGCCGGGGTCAGCGTGCGCCTCGATTATTCGAGCCCGTCCTCGAGCCCGTTTCCGAGTGACCGGTTCACCCAGGTCGACTGGACGCAGAACACCTTCAAGCGCGTCAAGCTGCCCAAGCCGGACTGTGCGGTGCGGCCGTCCGACTGCGCCGACATCGATGTCGTGAATACCCTGGACGGCTTCAACACCCAGCCGCGTATTTCGGTGCCCTTTACCGGCGACATCAACCTGGCGAGCGTGAGCAGCGAGACGGTGTACCTGGTCAATCTGGGCGATACCACCTCCGGCCAGGGTTTTGGACAGCGGGTCGGCATCAACCAGGTGTCGTGGGATGTGGCGGGCAAGACGCTGGTATTCGAATCCGACGAACAACTCAATGAACACACGCGGTATGTGCTGGTGGTCACGAACGGAGTGCGTGATGCCGCGGGCGACCCGATCGAGGCCGGCCAATACGGCCGCTTCCGCGCGCAGCCGAACGGCGATGAATTGCGCGACCACGATCTCATGGGTTACCGCCGGGCTTTGATGGACGGCGAGAACGCGGCCCGGTCGACACGCCACCGCATCGTCGCGGTGAGCCTGTTCACGACGCAAAGCGTCAGCGCCGATCTGGCGAAGATCCATCGGCAGATCAGGCGCTCGCAGCCTGCACCGGCCAACTTCATGATCGGCAACGGCGGCACGACGCGCGCGGTGTTCCCGGTGGCGGGCCTGGCGGGAATCCAGTGGGTGCTGCAGACCACAACCGCACCAACCTTCACGACATCCTTTGTTCCGACGCCCGCGCTGGGCGTCGTGCCGGGCGCGGTGGGTCGCGTGGCGTTCGGCAGCTTCCGCTCGCCGAACTACATGAATTCAAGTCAGTTCATACCGGCCACCGGCACGTTGACCGGTCAACCGGCGGTGCAGTCCACCAACGAACTGGTGTTCGAGTTGTTCCTGCCCGAAGGCCCGCGTCCGGCGGGCGGCTGGCCGGTGGCAATTTTCGGCCACGGTTTTGGTGACAGCATGTTCGGTGCGCCATGGACGGTGGCGTCGGTGTTCGCTTCCAAGGGCATCGCCACGATCGCCATCAACGTGGTGGGACATGGCGGCGGCGCACTCGGCACGCTCAACGTGTTGCCCTCCGCTGCGCACCGGTGGTGGTGCCCTCTGGCGGCCGCGGCTTCGACCAGGACGGCAACGGCAGAATCGACTCGACCGAAGGCGTCAACGCCATTGCACCCCAGACCGCCATCTCCAGCCGCGATGGCCTGCGTCAGACCGTGGTCGACCTGATGCAGCTGGTGCGGCAGATCCAGGTTGGCGTCGATGTGGACGGTGACGGAAGCGCCGACCTCGATCGCGATCGCATCTATTACACCGGCCAATCCTTTGGCGGTATCTACGGCACCATGTTCCTGGGCGTGGAAGGCGCGCTGAAAGCCGGCGTGCCGAATGTGCCCGGCGGTTCGATCACGGAAGTGGCGCGCCTGGGATTCTTCCGCTTCCTGGCGGCGATTTCGCTGGCGACCAGGCAGCCGCAGTTGCTCAACCTCCCTCCGACACCTGGCGTGCCGTTGCCGTTCAACTTGAACTTCAACGAGAACATGCCGCTGCGCAATCTGCCTGCGGTGGTCAATGCGGTGCCCGGGTCGGTTGCGATCCAGGAGGTGCTGGAACGCTTCGAGTGGGTGCAGCAATCGGGCAACCCGGTGGCGTATGCGCGCTTCATCCGCACCGACCCGCTGCGCGGCAACGCGCGCAAGCCGGTGATCGTCCAGTTGGCCAAAGGCGACTCGACGGTGCCCAACCCGACCACGACGGCGATCCTGCGCGCTGGTGATCTGGGCGACCGCGCCACTTACTTCCGCAACGATCTGGCCTTCGCCGCCACGGGCGGCGCGATACCGAAGAACCCGCACGCCTTCCTGAGCAACATCCACATTCCGGCGGCCGCTCCGTACGCCGTGGCGGCGCAGACCCAGATCGCGGTCTTCTTCGCGTCCGACGGCACGCTTGTGATCGACCCGGATGCAGGTGGTGGCAGCTTCGAAATGCCGATCAACCCGCCCCTGCCCGAGAGTCTCAACTTCCTGCCGTAGCCGGCGGGCGGTGGCCCGCGCGCAGACACCACCAGGGTGTCGTGCGGGCCGGAGCCGGCCTACAGGGCAGTTCGCTTCGACCCAATGATGGCGTCAGCCGCGGCCGAGGGCCGTCGGCTGCATGCCGTGGTTCGACAGTCCTGGTCCAACTTATATCGCCATTTGCTAGTTCGTTGAGGGCTTTGCCGTGACAGCGTACACCTGCATCGCCGCGGCGCGGCCCCGCAGCTGCCGCAGGCCAAGGTTCTCGCGCGCGTAGCCCTCCAGGTCCGCGAGCCGCTCCAGCGCGTCGCCCGAGACGAGGAATTGGCGCTCGAGGTCTCGCGTCGCCTGTTCGATACGTGACGTGGTGTTCATCACGTCGCCGTGATACACGATCGCGCGCCGACTGCCTCCCACTTCTCCGGTGATTACCGGGCCGGCGTGCAGCGCAGCGCGTAGACGAGGCACGGCGCCGAACTCGCGCTCAAACTCCGGCGCGGCTCGGGCCAGCGCCTGTTCGATGGCGAAGAAGCAGGCCAGCGGACGAGCGCCGTCGCGCCCTTCGGTCACCGTCCAGGTGATCACAATCTCGTCGCCGACGTACTGATAGACCTCGCCCCGCGCATCGTCGATCGGGTCCGAGGCGAGCCGGAAGACTTCGCCGAGAAAACGATGCACCGCGCCGGCGCCGATCCGCTCGGAGAGCGGCGTCGAGCCAATGATGTCGACGAACAGGAAGAATCGCTCCTCCATGCGTGGGCGGTGGTAGCGGCCGAACACGATGTCGCGCAGGGTGCGTTCGCCAACCAGGCGGCTCAACTGCAGCACAAAGATGCCGAGGCCCACAAGAAAGAACGTGCGCACCATCCTCGGGGCCACCGGGGTCTTGATGTGCTCGGATATCGCTGCTGCGAGATCGGGGCTGAGCAGCATGGGGGCGATGGCGACGACCCGCCAGCCCAGCCCGCCTCCGACGACGAGCGTGATGACGATGCAGTAGACGAGCACCTTCATCGCGAAGGTGAGGATGAACGGCATCCGCTCGAGCGCGTGACCGAACCGCGTCGGCGACAAAAAGATCTCGGCGCCGAAAATCACGCTGGTGATCGTCACTCCGTTGATGGCACCAGCCACTACGCCGAGCATTGCGCCAAGGCGCGGCGCGTCGTGGAACCCGGAGCCGGTCGTGCCCCCGAACACTGCGCCGATCAGGACACCCGCGCCGAGTGCGCTGAGAAGCAAGGCGACCCGGCGTTGTGTGCCCGCACGCATCATCGGCATGTCAGTAGGTGAATGAGACCATTGGCTGATATCCCAGCGTTATTCCAGCAGGAACATCGTCGGTTGTTGAACGTCACTTTCGGCCACGCGTCTCTTTGTGTCAGCTGGTGAACGTCGTCCATGACCGCCTGCACGTCGTGCATGTGTTGCTCCAGCGAGAAGACCTGCGACGTTCGGTCCGACATCCCGGTCCCGCGCTTGTCGAACAGGATCAGGCGGCAGAAAGAGGACAGGCGGCGGAACAAGCTGCTGCGCGCGGGCGACGCCCAGTTTGCCTCGACATTGGACACGAAGCCCGGCACGAAGACGACATCCAGCGGCCCTTCGCCCAGCACCTGGTAGGCGATGTGCATGCCGTCGCTCTTGACGCAACGGGTTTCGGGAGGGATGAAATTCATGCGGAGTTGCTCCGCCGGTTGCGTGCCGCGTAGCGCGCGCAGCGGCGTTACTTGCTGACGCGTGTGATCTTCGAGCCTTCGAAGGTCAGGTTGTACATCAGCCCCTTGTTGGAGAAGATGAAACCGATGATCGGCTGCTTCGCCGTTTCGGTGTCGATCGCTCCGCCGGCCCCGAGGGTCGCCAGCGCCACGCTGCCGTCGAGGCCGGCCTTCCAGCCCTGGCTGTTGCGGAACTTGCCAAGCACCTTGTCGTTCATGAACAGCACGATCTGGCTGCGCGACTGCGCGCCAAGCTGGAACCCGATCGACGCGGCGGCGATGTTGTAGTAACCCACCGTCTTGCCCTTGACCACCAACGCACCTTCGCCGAACTCGCCACCGACGCCGATGCCGGCCTTGATCACGTTCGGGAACACCAGCATGCCGGCGGCCTTGCCGGACAACTCCGCTCCGGCGCTGGTGTGGTTGCGGAATTCCTGCAACGCCTGCTTGACCTCGGCGTCGATTTCATCCTTCGACGCGGCCGATGCCGCGGTGGCGAGAACGAGCAGCAGGGTAGCGAGGAAAGTGCGCATGGTGGGGACCTTGGTGGAAAAACTTGTGGAACGTGGCGCTCGCGGGCTCAGGCGGGCTTGGGTACCACCGCCGGCGCCGCGCCCAGGTGCATGCCGGAATCGAGCAGGATCAATTCGCCCGTGACGGTGCGCGCGCCTTCGATCAGCCAGACCACCGATTCGGCGACGTCCTCGGCCGTGCAGGCGCGCCCGAGCGGCGTCGAGCGCTCGTATTGCGCCTTGATCTTTTCGTAGGCCGCCTGCCCGACCCCGTCGACGAACCAGCGTGTCGTGATCAGTCCGGGGCAGACCGCGTTGACGCGGATTTCCGGCGCCAGCGCACGCGCCAGGTGCAGCGTGAGCGCGTT
>JANMYG010000627.1:0-2154 GCA_031381865.1 Betaproteobacteria bacterium
GATCGAACACGACCTCGACTATGTCTCCAGATTGTGCGACCACGTGTTCGTGATGGCCGGCGGCCGCCTGCTGGCGCAGGGCACTGTGGCCCAGGTGCGGGCCGACGAACGCGTGGTGGAGGCCTATTTTGGCGGCGGCAAATACGAGGACGCCGCGTTGCGCGCGACGCCGAGGGCGGGTACATGACCGCCCTGCTGGAGATCCGCGGCCTGACGGCCGGTTATGGCGGCGCAGCCATCATCGAAGCGATCGACATGCAGGTCGAGCCGAACGAGGTGCGGGTCATCGTCGGCCCCAATGGCGCCGGCAAATCGACGCTGCTCAAGAGCGTGTTGTCGATGACGACGCGCCTGGCGGGCAGCATCCACTTCCAGGGCCGCGATATCACCGGCATTGCCACGCCGGCGCTGGTGCCGCTGGGCATCGCCGCGGTGCCGCAGTCGCGTAATGTGTTTCCGACCCTGAGCGTGTCCGAGAACCTCGATGTCGGCACCTACGCCGCCCCGCGCGTGGACGGCGCGAAGATGCTCGAGCGTGTGTACCAGCTGTTTCCGGACCTGAAGGACAAACGCCGACAAGCGGCCGGCGAGCTCTCGGGTGGCCAGCGCCAGATGGTGGCGCTCGGTCGCGCCCTGATGAGCGACCCGGCCGTGCTGCTGCTGGACGAGCCGACCGCCGGCCTGTCGCCGGTGTACCTCGAACGTATCTTCGACCTGATCCTGGACATCCGCCGCGAAGGCGTCACGGTCGTCATGGTGGAGCAGAACGCGCGCCAGGCGCTGCGCATCGCCGATATCGGCACGGTGCTGGTGGCCGGGCGCCACTATATTTCCGGCCACGGGCGGGCGCTGCTGGCCAACGACGATGTGCGGCGCAGTTTCCTTGGCGGTGGAGTGGCCGAATGATCGGCTTCATCAACCTCTACCTGGTTCCCGCGCTGGCGCTGGGCAGCATCTACGCGCTGGGCGCCGTTGGCATTTCGATGATCTACGGCATCCTTCGTTTTTCGCATTTCGCGCACGGCGACGTGATGACGCTGGGAGCCTACGGCGCTTTGAGCGCGGTCTGGCTGCTGGGCTGGCATCCGCTGGCCGCGTTGCCGTTCGGCATCGCGCTGTCGGTGGCCGCCGCGCTGCTGGCCGACCTCGCCTTCTACCGGCCGCTGCGGGGTCTGCCGACCATTTACGCGGTGATCGCATCCTTCGGCGTCGCGCTCATCATCCGCTCGCTGGTGCAACTGGTGTGGGGGCCGCAGAACCAGGTGTTCGTGTCCGGTGTTCGGCTGCCGGTGGTGCTGTTCGATCGCCTGCGCGTGTCGCCGCTGCACCTGCAGGCGATCGCCATCACGGTGCTGGCGGCGGTGGTGCTGCACTGGTTCCTGGCGCACAGCCGGGTCGGGCGTTCGATGCGCGCGGTATCGGACGACCCGGACCTGGCGCGGGTGGCCGGGCTGGAGCCCGAGCGCGTGATCCGCTGGACCTGGATCGTCGGCTCGGCGCTGGCTGCGACCGCCGGTGTACTGGCCGGCATGGATACCCAGGTGCATGCCAACATGGGATGGAACCTGTTGCTCGCCATGTTCGCCTCGGCCCTGCTGGGCGGCATCGGCAAGCCGATGGGCGCCCTGGCGGGTGGCTTCCTGATCGGGCTGGTCGAGGAGTTGTCGACCTACCCGTGGATCGGCGCCGAAGCCCTCGTGTCGCCCAGCTACAAGAGTGCGGTGGCCTTCGTGATCATGGTGCTCGTGCTGCTGTTTCGGCCGCAAGGGTTGATGCGCGGGAGGTTGCTGTAATGGAACTGCACGGCCTGCTGCAATACCTGGTGGGTTTCCTGATCGCGGGCGGCATCTACGCGCTGCTGTGCCTGGCGTTGAACGTGCAATGGGGTTATGGCGGGCTGTTCAACGCCGGCATCGCGGGCTTCTTTGCGGTGGGCGCCTATGCCTCGGCCATCGTCACGGCAGCGCCGTCCGGCGGCAAGCACCTGGGCGGCTTTGCGTTGCCGATACCGCTGGGACTGCTGGCGGCCGCCGTGGTGGCGGCGCTGACGGGCTGGGCGGTGGCGCGCATCTGTGTGCGGCTCAAGAGCGACTACCTTGCGATGGCCTCGATCGGCATCGCCGAAATCCTGCGGCTGGTGATCGTCAACGAACA
>JANMYG010000646.1:0-5817 GCA_031381865.1 Betaproteobacteria bacterium
TCGGCCCACATAGTTCCGCCCATGAGTTCGGCCAGCAGCTTGCTGATCGCCAGTCCCAGCCCGGTGCCGCCGTATTTGCGCGTGGTGCCGCTGTCGGCCTGGCTGAATTTCTGGAACAGGCGGGAGAGGCCGGCTTCGGACAGGCCGATGCCGGTGTCGCGCACGGTGAAGTGCAGCAGCTCGCCGACGGCACCCAACCGTTCGCCCTGAGCTTGTCGAAGGGCTTCGACAGGCTCAGCCCGAACGGAGCTTGAACTTACTGTCAGCACCACTTCGCCTTTCTCCGTGAACTTGACCGAGTTGGACAAGAGGTTGAGCAGTACCTGGCGCAGCCGGGTCACGTCACCCAGGATGGCCGGTGGGACCTCACCCTCAAACTGGTAGGCGATGTCCAGATGTTTCTCCGCCGCCCGCCCGCCAATCAGGTCCATCGCCGACTCGACGCATTCGCGCAGGTCGAACGGGTGGGCCTCGATGTCCATGCGCCCGGCTTCGATCTTGGAGAAGTCCAGGATGTCGTTGATGATGGTCAGCAGGGAGTCGCCCGAGTCGCGGATGGTGGAGGCGAAGTCGCGCTGGTCGTCGGTGAGTGGTGTGTCCAGGAGCAGCCCGCTCATGCCGATGACGGCGTTCATCGGCGTGCGGATCTCGTGGCTCATGGTGGCGAGGAACGCGCTCTTGGCTTCGTTGGCGCTTTCTGCCGCGGCGCGGGCTTGTCTGGCATCGTTGAACAAGCGAACGTTCTCGATCGCGATCACCGCCTGGCTACCAAACGTCGTCAGAAGTTCGACCGCATGCCTGGAGAACTCCCCCACTTCGGGACGCATGACGGTGATCGCACCGATCGTCTGTCCATCACGCACCATGGGGACACTCAGCACACTGCGGTATCCGGTGAACCGGGCCACAGCCTTGGTCTGGTACTCCGAATCCTGCAGCGTGAGCACGTCGGCCGCGCTGGCGACGGCACCGTCACGAACGACCTTCGCGGTAATGGAGCCGTTTCCCGGTGGCATGGGAAACGCGGCGCGAACGGCCTGCACGCCGTCGGGGTTGACCCCGAAGGTGCTGGCGACATGGACCAGCGTGCCATCGAATGTGAACACCATGCCGTAGTCGGCGCCGGTCAGGCGCGCAGCCCGCTCGGCGATCACCTGGAACACCGGTTGCGTATCGGCGATCGATCCGGTGATGACCTGCAGCACCTCGGCCGTCGCCGTCTGCCGCTCCAGCGCCTCCTTGGTTTCGTTGATGAGGCGCGCATTCTTCATGGCGATCTGCGCCTGCGTGGCGAAGGCCTGCAGCAGCGCGATCTGCTTGTCGGAGAACGGGCGTACCTCCTGCCGGATCAGGTTGAGGATGCCGATGATGGCGCTGCCCTCGATCAGCGGCACGAACAGGCTGGTCCGCACCCCGCCGAGTTCGACGCAGGCCACTCCGATCGGCAGCCCCTTCTGGTACGCCTCCGACAGCGCGACGTCAGCGACATGCATGTACGGTCTCGCGAGCGGATCGCGGCCCAGCAGGTGTGTCACAGGCACGGCATGGCTGGCCAGCCAGTCGGTGAAGGCCTGCGGCACGTTGCCGCCGAACAGGCCGTTGGCACGCGCAGTTTCGCCTTCCACCAGCCACAGGCCTCCCGCATAGGCATCACACAGGCGCAGCGCGCTGCCCACGATCGCGTCGAACACCGGCGCCAGATCGCCCGGCGATGCATTGATCACCTGCAGCACGTCGGTCGTCGCGGTCTGGCGCTGCAGCGCTTCCTGCGTTTCGGTGAACAGCCGTACGTTCTCGATCGCGATCACGGCCTGGTCGGCGAAGGTCTGCAGCAGCGAGATCTCTTCATCGGCGACGGGCCCCGGGTCCTGCCGAGACACATGGATCGTGCCGATCACGATACCGTCACGCACGAGTGGCACACCCACCAGGCTGCGATAGCCGCGCACGCGCGCGGATTCCCGCAGCGGCTGCGACACGCGCGGATCGGTTTCGGTGTCGTTGACAACCTGCGCAACACCGCTGGCGATGATTTCTTCCATCATCGAGCCTGCAATCGGCATCGGAAACCGGCTCGTCAGCGAGTCGTCGGTTGTCGTCTCGCGCAGGGTGTAGGCCACCAGGTGAATATGGTCGCCAACCACGCGCGTCACGAGTGCGGAGCGCCCGCCGACCAGCCGCAACGCACTGTCGGCGATGGCATCGAACACCGGCCGCACGTCGGTGGGCGAACCGCTGATGACCTTGAGAATCTCCGAGGTGGCGGTTTGCCGCTCCAGCGCCTCCTGTGTCTCGCGGAACAGCCGCGCGTTCTCGATCGCGATCACCGCCTGGTCGGCAAACGTGGCCAGCAATCGCATCTGCGCATCGGTCATCGCGCCTGGTTGTGGCGACGAGACCGAGATGACACCAATCGCGACATCGCCATGCAGCAGGGGTGCCGAGGCGATGGAGCGAAAGGCCAGTTGCGCGGCGTTGGCGCGCAGATACGCCGTGGCATCCTGGGCCAGCGTGTCGGAAACCTGCAGCGCGCGCCGCTCGATCACCGCCCGACCCACGATGCTTTGGTCGTCGACAGGCATCACTTCGTCACCATGGAACTCGCCGGGGTTCAGCGTGTAGCTGCGCGCGCGTCGGCGCAGGCCTTCCGGCTCGACCGTGCGCAAGGCCGCCTTGCGGCCGAACAGCCGGGCGACGCTGTGCACGATGGCATCGAACACCGGCTGCGTATCGGTCGGTGAACCGCTGATGACCTTGAGGATGTCGGCCGTCGCCGTCTGGCGTTCGAGCGCCTCGCGCGTCTCGTTCATCAGGCGCGCGTTCTTCATCGCGATCTGTGCCTGCGCGGCAAACGCCTGCAACAGCGCGATCTGCTTGTCGGTGAACGGCCGCGGTTGGTGGCGCACCAGTGCGAATACACCCACCACTGCCCCACCCTCGCGCAACGGAACGCTGAGGTTGGTGCGGATGCCGCCCAGATCGACGCCGGCGGCCACGAACGGCATGCCCTTCCGGTACGCGCTGGTGGCCTTGAGGTCGGTGATGTGCAGAAACGGGTGATCCTGCGTGTCGCGACCCAACAGGGTCGCCACCGGTACCGAGGTATCGGCCAGATAGTCCAGGTAGGCCTGCGGCGTGTTGCCCCCGCGCGCACCATGGGCACGGGCAACACCCTTTTCTATGAGCCAGAGGCCACCACTGTCGGCGTCGCACAGGCGCGTGGCGTTTTTCACGATCGCGTCGAACACCGGATCGAGGTCGCCGAGCGATGCATTGATGACCTGCAGTACTTCGGTGGTGGCGGTCTGCTGCGTCAGCGCCTCGCCCAGTTCCAGTGTGCGCTGCGCGACCTGGTGCTCCAGCCCCTGCGCCCATCGCGCGTTGTCCAGCGCCACGGCGGCTTGTGCCGCCAGCATGGCCAGCAGGTCGCGGTCGGTGTCATGGAGGCGGCCAAAGGCGCCTTCGATGTCCGCGTACAGGAAACCGACCACGCGGTCCTGCGCCACCAGCGGCGCCACCAGGCAGGAGCGTTGCCCCACCGCATCCGCTCCCGCCGGCCCGTGGCGCAGGCACACGACCCGCGTGCGGCTTGCGTCCTCCAGCCAGGGCGTGACGGCGCGCAACAGCGCATCGGCGTCTTCGCCGCGTGGCAGCAGCGAACCCGCGATGTGCAGCACCCCCTGCGTGTCGAGCACCAGCAGCACCCGCTCGGCGCCGCTGATCTCGGTGACCTCGTCGATCAGGAAGTCGTGCAGCTCAGCGGTACCGCGCAACGCGTTCATGCGCATGCCGGTGTCCACCAGCCGCTGGAACGGCTCGCGCAGGTTGCTGTCGATGGCCAGGTGCGCCAGTCGCTGGTCTTCGGGCATGCCGCGGCGTGCCGACTCGCGCAGCCAGGTGGTGATGATCTCGCGGTTGACCTCGTGTTTGTTGAGGTAGCTGCGCCGCAGGCCTTCGTCGCGCACGTTGTACACCGACTCCATCATCAGGGCATGTGCGCGTCGCAGCGCCGCCCAGGCCGGGTCGGCGCGGCCGTTCGCGGCCAGTGCGCGGCAGTGCCACCACCAGATGTCCTGGCTCTGGCCGAAACCGGTGCGGGCGAATCCGCGCTGGCGGTGCAGCTCGGTGCCACGCCGGGTGGCGCGCAGTGCCGCCGCGGCGTCGCCCCGCAGCAGCAGCACTTTGGCCAACGGAATCAGCACGTAGAGCTCGAACCCGGGGTTGTTGGCGCGCACCTGGCGCAAGAAGTTGCTCAAGCGCTCCTCGGCGCCGGCCGCATCACCCTCGGCCAGCGCCAGCGCACTGGCCCAGAGCTCGCGGTCGTTGCTGGTGACCGGCTCGTTCAGCGCGCTGACCAGCGCGTCATACGCCGGCCACTGTGCGCGGGCGAGCGCCACTTCGCCCAGAACGATCCTCCACACGAGAATCGCGCCGAACTCCAGTGCCTGGTTCAGCCGTGCGCCCATGTGTTCGGCCAGCCCCATGCAGTCTTCTCCGAGGCGACTGGCAGTGCGCCACAACCCGAGTTCGGCAAACGTCAGCGAGAGGTTGCCAACGACAAGCATCCGGCCATAGGCATAACCGCAGCGCTCGAACGCCTGGGCCGCCTGCTGCAGCACGACCAGCCGCTCGGCGATGTCCTTGCAGCTGAAACTCAACACATTGAGCGCGTTGGCCAGGCCAAGGCCATCACCCGACTCGCGGGCATAGGCCACCGCCCGTTGCGCCGCAACGCGCGATGCCTCGTTGTGCGACAGCCGCGTTCGCGCAAACGCCTCGACCCAATGGGCGCGCCCCTGCTGTACCCGGTCGCCCACCGACTCGAACATCGCCGCCGCCCGCTGCGCCGTCGCCACCGCGGCTTCGTGTCGCGCCGCGCGCAACTGGGCCTCGCCCAGGCAAAGCAGGCTGTCGGCCACGAGCAGCTGGTCGCGGGTCTTCAGTGCCAGCTCGGCGGCCCGGGTCGCAGCCTCCAGGGCGGGTCTGACCTGCCCCAGTCGCATCAGCACCAGGGCCTGGCGGGTCGACGCCCGCACCATCAAGCTGCCTGCCTTTCGCGTGGCTGCTAGCGCCGTCATCTGCCCGGCATCCACCGCCGCGTCGGCAAACCGCCCCTCGGCGGTGAGCGACTCGGCACGCAGGTCCAGCAGCGCCATGCGCTGCGCGGGGGCGATTGGGCGCACTGCCAGGCCCTGCGTACATACGTCGATGGCCTGGGCGTGCCGGCCGGTCCAGGCCAGCTCGCGCGCTGTGGTGATGGAATCGATCGACGGCACGCCACGGCGGGCACGCGTGGGGTCGCTGCCGGCTCGATCGGTTGCCATGCTGGTCATTGCAGCCGCAGGTCGCGTCCGGGGTTGCAGCAGCCGCAATCCGTGGCTGCCGTAACCGGTCCGGCAGGACGCTTGTGAAGCGAAGTTCTGGTCACGGTCTGCCGCAGGGTCGGTGGTGGGAAGAAAAGGCAGTGTAGCCTTGATCCGGCGGTTGAAGGCAGTGGCGAGGCGGTTGCCAAGGCCGCTTTGGCGGGCGCACAATGGCCCGCTTGTACGGGCCCAACCAATTAGGAGATGCCATGGGAAAAATGATCAGCTACCAGCGGCCGGATGGCCAGGACGTCAACGGTTACCTCGCCGAGCCATCCGGCGCCACACCGGCCCCCGGCATCGTGGTGATACAGGAGTGGTGGGGCCTGAACGACCAGATCAAGGGCGTCGCCGACACGCTGGCTGCCGCAGGATACCGCGCGCTGGTGCCCGACCTGTACCGCGGCAAGGTAGCGCTGGCCGCCAACGAGGCCGAACACCTGATGAACGAACT
>JANMYG010000673.1:0-1924 GCA_031381865.1 Betaproteobacteria bacterium
TCCGGATACAGCGCCTGCATCACCAGCTTGGGGCGTCGATCCACCGTGAACAGGCCCCAGTGCTTCTCGGGCTCCAGCGGGTCGGGCGAACCCTTCCAGGTCTCGTCGAAAGCCTCGAACACGAAACACAGCAGGCCGGCCTCGCGCGTCCAGTCCATCAGGTCCTGGTAGTAGATCGCCTGCAGCTCCTGCACCGCGTGCTCGGCGTGCATGCCGCGACCGTTGCTGTTGGTGCACCAGCCGGCTTCGGTGATGACGATCGGTTTGCCGGGATACAGCCGCGCCACGCTGGCCAGGTTGTCCCGGGTGTAGTCCAGCGCCTCGTGGATGTGTTTGTACTCCCACACCGGATAGGTGTGCAGCGAGATGAAGTCGAGCTCGGCGACCAGATCGCGCAACTTGTGCTGCCAGGGCACGTAGTTCTCGCAGAACGTCACCGGCTGGTGTAGCGCCGCCTTCACGCGCCTGACGTAGTCGATCATGCGCGGCACCGGCACGAAGTGGTCCGTCCAGTCGACGGTGGCCTCGTTGCCCACCGCCACCGAGAAGACGATCTCCGGGTAGCGCAGGGCCAGGGTGATGAGCCGTTGCAGCTCGGCCTCGTTCTCCTGCTTGCTGGCCTCGAGCTGCTCCTCGGTGTGGGTGCTGCCCCAAGGGCAGCCGAAGTTGTTCATCTCAGGCCCAAGGTAGGCACCCAGCATCACCCGAAAGGGCAGCTCGTGCTGCTCGATGACCTGCAATACCCGCTCGGCATGGGGACTGCAGTCGTACAGGCGCAGCAGCTGCCAGTTCTTGCGCAGGATGCTGAGGTCCTCGTGGATTTCGGCCAGCGAGGGATAGGTCTTGTGGCCCGGATTCTGGCCGTCGCGATAACCCGAATAACAAATGGCGTTGCCCGAGGGAAGTTGCAGCATGGCAGTCGTTGGTCCGGGTGGGGGGCGTGCGGCGCGTCAGGCGAACTTGGGTTGGGCGTCCTTGTCCCACAGGCCCCAGTACGCACCCACGTCGCCCTCGGCGCCGACCTTCCAGGCTTCGTCGAAGGCGGCGAACCAGAACACCTCGATGCCGGCACGTTCGGCCCAGTCGAAGGTGTCGATGAAGTAACGCATCGCGCCGTCGGTGGAGGGCTTGGCGCCGTGGAAGGGGCTGCCGCGGTCGGGCCAGCCGGTTTCGCTGATCACGATGCGCTTGGTCGGCGCCGCGGCACGCGTGCGCCGGACCATGCTCTGCATGTATGCCAGCGCGGTCTCGCGCGGGCAGCCCTCCCAGAACGGGTAGCAGTTGGTCAGCACCACGTCGCAGGCGGCCGTGATGCGCGGGTGCTTCTCGAACAGGAAATAGGCGTCCACATAGCCCACCTGCACGCCGGGCAAGGCCTGCTTGACGCGTTCCAGGAAGCCGAGCAACTGGTCCTCGCTCATGTCCTCGCGCAGCAGCACCTCGTTGCCGACCGCCACGATGTCGGCGTGCCCGGCCCGCGCGACCTCGATCACCCCGGCGATCTCGCGCTCGTTGATCTCGGCGTCGGTGCCCAGCCAGGCGCCCACCAGCGTCTTGAACCCGAGCTCCTGGGCGATGCGCGGCGTCTGCTCGTGGCCGTCGGTGCAGGAAAACGTGCGCACCCAGCGGGTCGAGCCCTGGATCACGCCAAGCCGCGCGCGGATCTGTGCCTCGCTGACGCTGGAGCCGGGCGCCTGCCCCTCGAGGTAGGGGCTGAAGCACATGCCGTGCACCCCGCGCCGCAGGGTGGCGCGGAAGGCGTCGGCCAGGTCGTCATGGGTTACGAGCGGCAGGCGCTCGGACAGGGGCGGTGTGGACGCTGCGGCATCCAGGTATCCGACATGCAGGTGGCCGTGGTCGGCAGTGGGTTTGGACATGGGGTTTCCTTTCAGCGTTTCTTCTGCCAGGGCATCTTGCCCGGTCC
>JANMYG010000676.1:0-3553 GCA_031381865.1 Betaproteobacteria bacterium
TCGGCCTGGAAGAAGATCGACGAGGTGCCGTTCGACTTCGAGCGCCGCCGGGTGTCGGTGCTGGCCGAGCGCGACGGCGCGCGCCGGCTGGTCGTGAAGGGCGCGCCGGAGGACATCCTGCGCCTGTGCACCCGCTACGAGAATGGCGCGCTCGCCGTGGTGGCGCTGGACGCGGCGGCCCGCACCACCATCGACCAGTTGTTCGAAGGCCTGGGCCGGCAGGGCTTCCGGGTGCTTGGCATCGCCTGGCGCGATGTGCCGATGGACCATCCGCACGCCGTGGTGACGGATGAAACCGGGCTGGTGTTTGCCGGGTTCTGCGCCTTCCTCGACCCGCCCAAGGCCAGTGCCGCGCTGGCGCTCGCGGCGTTGCGCGACAGCGGCGTCCTCGTCAAGATCGTGACCGGCGACAACGAACTCGTCACGCGCCATGTCTGTACCGAGCTCGGGGTGGTGGTCGAGGGCGTGCTCAGCGGCACCGACATCGCCGCCATGGACGACGATGCCCTGCGCGCCCGCGTGCAGGCCACCAACCTGTTTTGCCGCGTCAACCCGGCGCAGAAGAACCGCGTCATCCTGGCCCTGAAGGCGCGCGGGCACGTGGTCGGTTACCTTGGGGACGGCATCAACGACGCGCCGTCGCTGCACAGCGCCGACGTGGGCATTTCGGTGGCCGGTGCGGTGGACGTGGCCAAGCAGGCGGCCGCGATGATCCTGCTGCAGAACGACCTGATGGTGCTGCACGCCGCCATACTGGAAGGCCGGCGCACCTTTGGCAACGTCATGAAGTACATCATGATGGCCACCAGCTCCAACTTCGGCAACATGTTCAGCATGGCCGCGGCCACGTTGTTCCTGCCCTTCCTGCCGATGCTGCCGCTGCAGATCCTGCTCAACAACCTGCTCTACGACGTATCCGAAATCGCACTCCCGCTGGACCATGTCGACGCCGAAGACCTGGCACGACCGCGCCGCTGGGACATGGCTTTCATCCGCAACTTCATGCTGACCATCGGCCCGATCAGCTCGCTGTTCGACTTTCTCACCTTCTACCTGCTGCTGCGGCTGTTCGATGCGCAACCGGCGCTGTTTCGCACCGGCTGGTTCGTGGAATCGATCGCCACCCAGGTGCTGTTCATCTTCGTCATCCGGACCCGGCGCAAGCCCTGGCAGAGCCGCCCCAACCCCTGGCTCGTGGCGCTGTCGCTGGGCGTCGTCGCCGCGGCCATGGCGCTGCCGTTTTCACCGCTTGCGCCGGCGCTGGGGTTCGTGCCGCTGCCGCTGGAATTCTTCGGCCTGCTGGCGGTCTTGCTGGTGGCCTACCTGGCCATGGTCGAAGTCGGAAAGCGCTGGTTCTACCGCCGGCTCGCGAGCGCATGAGGGTTATATTGGGCCATGCACCCTAAACACACCCACACCCGCGCCGACCTGGCGCGTATTGCCGCCGACGCCATGACCGAACGCGGACTGCAACCCGAGTTCCCGGCGGCGGTGCTGCGGCAACTGGCCGGCATCGCCGGCCCGGCCAACGAGCACGGCGCCGGCATCCGCGACCTGACGGCGCTGGCGTGGTGTTCGATCGACAACGACGATTCGCGCGACCTCGACCAGCTCAGCGTATGCGAGCCGCTGGCTGGCGGCGTGGTCAAGGTGCTGGTCGCGGTGGCCGACGTGGATGCGGTGGTCAGGCGGGGCAGCGCCATCGACGACCATGCGCGCCTGAACACGACCTCGGTCTACACCGGCGCGCGCATTTTCCCGATGCTGCCCGAGCGCCTGTCGACCGACCTGAGCTCGCTCAACGCCGACCAGGACCGACTCGCACTGGTGACCGAGATGGTGTTCAACCCGGACGCTAGCCTGGCCGGCTCGTCGGTCTACCGCGCCCGGGTGCGCAACAAGGCCCAGCTCGCCTATGACGCGGTGGCCGCCTGGATCGAGCAGGGTGCCGCCCTGCCTGCGGCCGCCGCCGCCGTGGCCGGCATGGACCTGCAGTTGCGCACGCAGGACGCGGTGGCGCAGCAACTGCGCGCGCGCCGCCGTGCCCTGGGCGCGCTCGAATTCGAGACCTTCCAGCCGCGCGCCGTGTTCGAAGGCGAACGCGTGGTCGACATCCGCCAGCAACCACAGAACCGTGCACGCCAGCTGATCGAAGAGCTCATGATCGCCACCAATGGCTGCACCGCGCGATTCCTGGCGGCCAACGGCGGCGCCTCGCTGCGGCGCGTGGTGCGTTCACCCGAGCGCTGGCAACGCATCGTGGAGGTGGCCAAGGACAAGGGCGAGACCCTGCCCGGCGAACCCGACGGACGCGCGCTGGAAGAGTTCCTGGCAAAACAGCGCCGGCTCGACCCGCTGCGTTTCCCCGACCTGTCGCTGGTGATCGTCAAGCTCATGGGGCGCGGCGAATACGTGGTCGAGGTGCCGGGCGGCGCGGCGATCGGGCATTTCGGGCTGGCCGTTGGCGACTACATGCACTCCACGGCGCCGAACCGGCGCTTTCCCGACCTCATCACCGGGCGCCTGCTCAAGGCCGTGCTGGGCGCCGCCGATGCACCGTACTCGAATGCCGACCTCGGCGCGCTGGCGGCGCACTGCACCGAGCAGGAGGACGGTGCGCAAAAGGTCGAGCGGCGGGTGCGCAAGTCGGAAGCGGCGCTGGTGCTCGAATCGCGCATCGGCGAGCAATTCGATGCCATCGTGACCGGCAGCAACAACGGCGCCAACTGGGTCCGCATCTTCGCGCCACCGGCCGAAGGCAAGCTGGTGGCCAATGGATCGGCGCTCAAGATCGGCCAGCAGCTGCGGGTGCGGCTCGTGGTGGCCGACGTGGAGCGCGGGTTCATCGATTTCGTCCGCGCTGACTGATGCCAGATTGCGTTCAGATACCAGGAAAGTGGGCAGTGCGTTGGCGAGCCGAGGGCGCTGGCTGGGCGCCGCCGCTCGTGTCCTCCGGCCTGCGGCCTCCCCCTTTCCCGCGCCGCGCCCCCCAGCCCGCGCCCTCGGCGGCGAGCGTGGTTGGCGCACCCAACTCCCACCACGCTGGTCGGATCAGGCCGGTGCGGCGCTCGGCGCAGCGGCATCAATCGGGATAGGGGCCGGCGATCACATGCCGGACCCTCCCACACCACCCGGCGTGTGGGTCCGCACCGGGCGGTTCGTATCTGGGTCCGCGCTCACTGTGGTGCATCAAAGCTTGCATTAGTGCTCAGTTCCCGCGTAAATCCACATGGGCTCTGTCTTTCCTGCTCGTTCAAAACCCAATGACTCGTAAAACTGAATTGCCTTACCGTCCGCGGTAAGCATTTGTTGGTGAAACCCAGCGTACCTCTTGAGCATTGCTGCCATCATTTTCCTACCGATGCCTCTGCCTTGAAATGCCGGGTGAACCAGCATGTGTGGGAAATAGACCACTAGTGTAGTGCTTCTAAATTAATGGAACTATTCGTCATCTGCTGCTTCCAAGAAGTATCTGGGGCATATTGGAGGCGGCGATGCGAAAGGCAACAGCGATTGAATTGGACGACGCGCAGCGAAAGAAACTGATGAGGCT
>JANMYG010000684.1:0-2896 GCA_031381865.1 Betaproteobacteria bacterium
CGGCGCGCGCAGCGCGCTTCGTCATCATTCTCATCGCGGTTGTCCGAGCGTAGAGAGCGCAGCGAACGCAGCGAGTTCCGCGATGCGACCCCTGGGCGAGCACCGCAGGGCAGTCGACGCGTTCAGCGGAGACCGCCCCAGTGTGAGCCCACGCCGGGCAGTGGCTGGCGCGGCGCGGGGAAGCCGAGATCCCGGCACGACGAGCGACGACACGCGCAACCGTGGATCCCGGCCAGCGCCGGGATGACAGGCTTGACCGGGATGACAGCTTGCGCCGGGATGACAGACTTGGCCGGGATGACAACACCTGCCGGGATGACGACGTTTGCCGAGATGGCGAACGACCGCAACGGGCGCCTTGCAGGCATCCGCGAATGACCGCTGACCGGCGACCAGATCGAGGCCGCTGCCCGGGTGTTGGGGCGGACCATCGAGGTGAGGGTCGCGTAACCGGTGCGGGTTCGGCAGAGCGGGCCGGCCGGCGGCGCCTGCCTGCGGCCTGAACTACAGCTTCTGCGCCCCGCCCAGCTTGGACAGCGCCCTGTCGAATGTGGCGAGCGGCAGGTGGCCGGCCTTGCGGGCGACCTCGAGCACCAGGCAATCCGAAAAACCGAGCATCGGCCTGGCGCGGAACTGCGACAACGCGGCGCCCACCACATCGGCGTCCTGCAGCACCAGGCTCTCGTGGACCAGCAGCAGATCGAGCGCGGCGATGAGCTGCTTCGCGGTGCGGCCATACACGGCATCGAGAACCCGAATTGCCTCGGCCAGCACCAGGTGCGAGACCCAGGCGCCTTTTGCGACCGTCTGGTCTGCCGCGAGTGCCTGCCTGGCATCGTCACGCACCAGCAGGCGCACCAGCACGTTGGTGTCAACCGCCAGCATGGCGGCGTCGTACGTAGTCGCGCACGCCCTGCTTGAGTTCGACCAGTGTCCTGGCCGGCCGCTTGCCCGGTGCGGCTTGCGGGAACAGCGCCTGGTGCACTTCCTCGGTGGTGTGGCGGCGCTCGCGCTCCACCACTACGCGGTCGCCCTCTTGCGTCCACACCAGCACCGAGCCGGGAATCAGGTGCAGCATTTTGCGCACCGGCGCCGGCACAGATACCTGCCCCTGCGAGGTGAGTTTGGTCTGCATCTTTTGCATGTTTCGACGATAGCACTTTACCGTGGTAATTGCGAAATCCTCGCTCACGGTGAACCCGCGCGACGGAACCCCGCGGCGCCAGGCGCCACTCAGCGGTAGAACGCCTCGACCGTCCCCTTGAGCTTGATCAGCATCGGGTTGCCCTTGCGGTCCAGCGTCTTGCCGGCGGGCACCTTGACCCAGCCTTCGTTGATGCAGTACTCGGCCACGTCCAGGCGCTCCTTGCCGTTCAGCCGGATGCCGACCTCGTGCTCGAACACGGCAGCCACGTGGTAGGGGCTGCGCGGGTCGATGGACAACCGGTCGGGCAGGGCGGGCGGTGCGGGCGGCGGCGTGGTTTCTTCGTTCATGGGGTCGTTTTCCTGTCTGTTGCTACACCAGTCGCCGCTTGATCTTCTGGTCCCACTCGCGCGTCAGTGTCTTCACTTCGCCCTCGTAGGCCTCCAGCCGCCCGGTCACATGCCAGTGGGTCTTGCTGGCGGTCATGGCGGAATAGGTTTCGGTGCGCACATTCCAGTCGCCGCGCGAACGCTCCTCGCTCCAGTGGCATTCCTGCCGCGCCGACAGCGGGTCGTCGGGGTGGATGCTGTAGGTCTTGCGGCCGCAGGCCCAGGTGGTCATGCCGTGCTCGGCGATGTTGCTGCGGCCGAAGTCGTCGACGATCGACAGGCGCTGCACGCCGGTGTGCTGGTCGATCGTGAGTTTGCGCCGGTGCGCTGGCGGGTCGATTTCGACCAGCTTCACCGCGCGGGCCGCTTCGGCCGGCGCAAACGCCGGCGCCACCTCGGTGCGGCGTGTCTTGCGCACCGGCACGTCGATGCAACTCGCCCCGGTGTGCAGCGTCAGCAGCACCGGCTCGGGTGCCGGCCAGATCAGCGGCCAGTAGCTGGTGGAGACCGACACGCGCAACCGGTGGCCCTTGGGCAGCTTGTACGCCACGTCGTCGAGCTGGATCCGCACCGTATAGGCCTTGCCCGGCTCCAGCGGCTGCGGGTGCTCGTGGCTGTCGCGGTGGCAAAGGTTCAGCACCGCGTAACTCAGCCGCGACACGGCGCCGTCGGGCCAGACGGCGTTGAGCCGCACCGCCACGTTGGCCACCGGCTTGTCGGCGCTGAACTTGAGGTGCAGCACGGCCGCACCCATCAGGTCGGTATCGGCCGTGAGCGGCGCGCTGTCGAAGGTGAGCGAGCCCGCGTCGTCGCGCCGCTGGTCACCCGGGAACTCCGGGCCGAGCCAGATGATGCAGTATTCGCCGCTGTCGGCGCCGGTGGTCTGCGGCGACGCCAGCGTGCGCCGGGTGGCCGGCCCCCGGGCCTGGCCCAACCCGTCATGGTTCAGGTACAGGCGGCGCAGTTCGTGCCGGTCGCCCGGCCAGGTGGCGTCGCTGACCCAGCGCCCGGGAATCTGCGCCACCGAGGCGCCGGGGCGGCCCAGCTCCATGATGTAGGTGCGAAACGCGGGGTCGCGCTCGACGCCGGTATCGGCGTCCTTGAGCCACCGGTCCCACCAGCGCAGTGCCTCCTGCAGGAAACCGATGCGCGGCTCGGGCACGGCGAAATGCGGGTACCGGTGAGCCCATGGCCCGATGATGCCCTTGACCGGTGCCTGCACCGTGCCCACCAGGCGCGGCACCGCATTCGTGTAGGCGTCGTTCCAGCCGCCGACGGCCAGCACGGCGGCCTGGATGGCGCCGATGTCCTCGTTCACCGAGCCGTGTTTCCAGTAGGCGTCGCGGTGCGGGTGCTGCAGCCA
>JANMYG010000725.1:0-2427 GCA_031381865.1 Betaproteobacteria bacterium
CTTCATTTGCGTCGATGTGGCTGATACCCAGGCTGGAGGCGTTCCAGAACGACTACCCCGATATCGACATCCGTATCGACGCCAGCGACACCCCGGTCGACATGGATACCGCAGACGTGGACATAGCGCTGCGTTACGCGCGAGCGGGCGGGGTGCCGGCGCACGCGATCCGGCTGTTCGGGGAACAACTCACGCCGGTCGCCAGCCCGTGGCTGCTAAAGAATGGCCACGCGCTCAAACGTGGCGGCGACCTGGCCCATTTCGCGCTGATAGAAGCGAGCGACCACCACCGCACCATCAACGTGCAGTTCCTGGCCTGGCGGCGCTGGCTCGACGCGCACGACTTCAAGCAGCTCGAGCCAAAACGCTGGTTGTACTTCAACTATGCACACCAGATCGCGCAAGCAGCGCTGACCGGTCAGGGCGTCGCGCTGGCCCGCATGCCGCTGGTGTCCGACAGCCTGGCCAGCGGCGCCCTGGTCGAGGTATTGCCCGGCATGCGGCTCGACTCGCCGCTGGTGTATTGGCTCATCATCGGCCCGCGCACCGCCGCGCGGCCGGAGATCGCGGCCTTTTGCGATTGGCTGCAAGCCCAGGCCGCGCGCACCCGCGTGGCGATCGGCGAGCAGCCGCCGGACCGCGCCGCGCCTGTCGCCCCCAGTGGCGCCAAGCCGAAGCCGCGCAGGTTGGCGCGCAAAGCGTAGGCTGCATGCGCGTCAGGCCGTCGGTCTGCTGCTGGCAGCGGCCCGCCTACATCGGCCAGACGGCGCCGTTTTCGTTCAGGATCGCGTCGAGCGGGATGTCGTGGGGCTGCGGTTCGAAATCGGGCAGGAACCCGTTGGTAAAACCCAGGCCCACGGTAAAGGGCCGCGGCTGCAGCGTGGCCAGGGTGCGGTCGTAGAAGCCGCCGCCGTATCCGAGCCGGTAACCGCCTGGCCCGTAACCGACACAGGCCACGAACAGCACCGTCGGCACGATGACTTCGGTGTCCTTGGGTTTGGGGATGCCGTAGGCGTCTTCCTCCATCAGGCAACCCGGGTACCAGGCGTGGAAGACCAGCGTCTTGTGCACCTTGTCGACCACCGGCAATCCGATGCGCCGTGGTTGCGGCCGGTCGATCAGCTCGCCGTCTTCCTTCCAGCGGTGCAGCGCCGGCAGCGGGTCGAATTCGCCCTTGATCGGCCAGTAGGCGCCGATCACCGTATCGGGCCGCCACACCAGCCAGATGCGCATCACGTCCTGCAGCACGTTGGCGCGCTGCTGGCGGTCCGGCATGTCGAGGCGTTGTTGGACAAGTGCCTGGCGAAGGGCTTTCTTTTCGAGTGTCTTCTTCTCTTCGGAGTTGTCCATAATCTCGTTATGCAGTTCACAGCCATTTTGACATCGATCACCCTGGCTTTTGTACTGTGCACACTGCCGGCCACGGCTGCGCTGGCCCAGACCCGGGAAACTGCCAAGGCGGACGAAGCCATGCTCGAGATGGCCGACGCGTTCAGGAAGTCCGACCGCAAGCGCATGGCCGCTTTGTTGCCGCAACTGCGTGGTCATGTGCTGGAGCCGTGGGCCGCCTACTGGGACCTGCGCGCCCGGCTCGACGAAGCCAACCCCGCCGAGATTCAGGACTTCCTGCAGCGTTATGCCGGCACCTACCAGGAAGACCGGCTGCGCAACGACTGGCTGCTGCTGCTCGGGCAGCGGCGCGACTGGACCACGTTCTCGGCGCAGTACCCGAAGTTCCGCATGAACGACGACCGCTCGGTGCGCTGTTACGCGCTGCTGGCCGAGTTCAACGCCGGCGAGGCCGACGTGGCCGGGCAGGTGCAGGAGTTCTGGCTGGCGCAACGCGATGCCGACGAGGGTTGCGCGGCAGCCGCCGAGCAACAACTCAAGGCCGGCAAACTCAAGCCCCACGCCGCGTGGGTGCGCGCGCGCCTGGGCATGGAAAACGACCGCCTGCGCGTGGCCACGCAGGCGATCGGCCTGCTCAATCCGGACTGGGCCGCCAAGGCCAGCACGATCTACGCCAACCCCTCGCGTTACCTGGACGAAAAACTGACCGCGCTGCTGCCGCGCACCAAGGAGCTGGTCACGCTGGCGATGATCCGGCTGGCGGTGGAAGACCCGGCGCAGGCGGCCGCCCAGCTCGACCGGCTGCGCTGGAAGACGCAGCTCACGCAGGAGGAGCGCAGCTGGGTCTGGGGCGTGATCGGCAAACGCGCGGCGCAACGCCTGTCGGACAACGCGATCGCTTTCTTCCTCAACGGGCAGGACAAGTTCATGCACGAAGACCACCTGGCCTGGAAGGTGCGCGCGGCGCTGCGAGCCGGCGCCTGGGGCCATGTGGTGGACGCGACCAACGCGATGTCTGAGCCCCAGCGCAAGGACCCGGCCTGGGTCTACTGGCGCGCGCGCGCGCTGACCAGCCTG
>JANMYG010000727.1:0-3549 GCA_031381865.1 Betaproteobacteria bacterium
TCGATGTCGTGCGCCTCGGCGGCCTTGCGCACCACCTGGCGGTGCACCTGGCTGCCCGAGGGCACGTCGATCACGACGTCGCCCAGCACCTGCGTGGAGCACGACAGGCGGCGGCCGGCCTCCATCGGCTGGGTCTTGTTGTATTCCTCCTCGACGGCGCCGAACGCGCTCAGGTTCTCGGCGCGCGACTTGACGCCGTGCTTGGCGAATTCACCGACCGCCACCGTCACCTGGCAGCGGCCGCAGATGCCGCGCCCGCCACACACCGAATCGATGTCCACACCCAGCGACCGCGCCGCCTGCAGCACCGGCGTGCCAATCGGAAAACGGCCGCGCCGCCCCGACGGGGTGAATACAACCAACGCTTCCTTGTTGGTCATGGTGCCCCCACGCTCGTCGCTGCGCGTACTTCGCTGCCCCCCGAGGGGGCGCATTTTGCCTTGGGGCGGCCCGGCGGCAAAACCCTGGCCCCCACGCTTGCCACTTCGCGTGCTGCGCTCATCACACCCTGCGGCGTTTGCCGACCTCGCGCCGGCCACGGCCCATTTCGCCGTCGGCACCCATGGCCGGGTCGGCGCGGAACTTGCGGATCCAGCGGTAACAATCCGGGTCATGCCCCATCATCACGTCGGCCGCCATGCAGGCCCGGATGACCTCTTCATGCAGCGGGTTGGTGATGGCCGAGGTCATGCCGGATGCGATCGCCATGGTCAGGAAACCGGCGTTGATGCCGTTGCGCTCGGGCAGGCCGAAACTCACGTTGGATGCGCCGCAGGTGGTGTTGACCTTGAGCTCGGTGCGCAGCCGGTGCACCAGCTGCATCACCTGCACACCGGCCTGGTTGATCGCGCCGATCGGCATCACCAGCGGGTCGACCACGATGTCGCAGGCCGGGATGCCGTAGTCGGCTGCGCGGTTGACGATCTTCCTGGCCACCTCGAATCGCACGTTCGGGTCCTGCGAGATGCCGGTCTCGTCGTTGGAGATCGCGACCACGGCCGCGCCGTATTTCTTGACCAGCGGCAACACGGTCTCGAGCCGGTCCTCCTCGCCGGTGACCGAGTTGACCAGCGGCTTGCCCTGGTAGACCGCCAGGCCGGCTTCGAGCGCGGCGACGATCGACGAATCGATGGACAGCGGCACATCGGTGACCGACTGCACCAGCTGGATCGCCTTGGCCAGCATGCCGGGCTCGTCGGCCAGCGGAATGCCGGCGTTGACGTCGAGCATGTGCGCGCCGGCCTCGACCTGCGCCAGCGCGTCGGCGATGACACGGCTGTAGTCGTCGGCCAGCATCTCGGCCGCCATGATCTTGCGCCCGGTCGGGTTGATGCGCTCGCCGATGATGACGAACGGGCGGTCGAAGCCGATCACGACCTCACGGGTGGCGGAGCTGATGATGGTGTCTGTCACGCTAATTCCTTGCTGGTTTGGGTTTCTTTGTCGCGCCCCGGATACCAGGGCACCCGGCCGGCGAGCACGCCGGACTTCTGGATGATCTCGGCCACGGTTTCTTCCTGCCGGTAGGCCATCACATGGATGCCCGAGATGCCCTTGATCTCGCGGATTTCCTGGATCAGGTCGATACACACCTGGCGGCCTTCGAGCGCCTGCTTCTCGGCACCCGCGACGCGCTGGAGGATGTGGTCGGGGATGTGGATGCCGGGCACGTGGGTGCGCATCCATTCGCCGGCCTTGGCCGAGCGCAGCGGGCCGACACCGACCAGGATGAAGACCTTGCCGAGCAGGCCCAGGTCTTCGACCCGACGCATGAACTCGCGCAGCCGCGGCACGTCGTAGCAGTACTGGGTCTGGACGAACTGCGCGCCCGCCTGCACCTTCTTGGCCAGCCGCTCGGCCCGCCATTCGAACGGCAGCCCGAAGGGGTTGGCGGCGGCGCCGAAGAAGACGCGCGGCGCGAAGCTGATCTTGCGCCCGCTCTGGAACTTGTGCTCGTCGCGCAGGGTGCGGCCGATCTCGAGCAGCGACATGCAATCGAGGTCGAACACCGGTTTGGCCTGCGGATGGTCACCGGCCTGCACGCCGTCGCCAGTCAGGCACAACATGTTGGCCACGCCCATCGCCGCACCGCCCAGGATGTCGCCCTGGATCGCGATGCGGTTCTTGTCGCGGCAAGAGATCTGCATCACCGGCGCGTAACCGACGCGGGTGAGCAGCGCACACACGGCCATGCTCGACATGTGGCAGTTGGCGCCGCTGCCGTCGGTGGCATTGATGGCGTCCACACAACCGTCGAACACGCGGGCGCGCCGGTACACGTCTTCCGGGTCGGCCGAATCGGGCGGGTCGAGCTCCGAGGTGACGGCGAACGCGCCGCTACGCAGGATGCGCTCGAGCCGACCCGGCGAGGTATGGCCGGGCAGGATCGGCAATGGGTAACCGGGAACCGGTTCGTCTTCGAATTTCACGCCTGCTCCGGTGCCGGGGCAACCGCCTTGTCGCGCGCGATCTTGAGCAGGGTGGAGCGGCCCTGCAGCCGGCGGTCGACCGCGAACTGCACCACCTTGATCGCCTCCTTGCCTTCGACCATGCGCTGGCTGCCTTCGAAGGCGTCGACCCAGACACACTTCATCTCGGGTTTGACCTCGCAGTTGCCGTTGGCGCGCACACCGCCGCAGGGGCCGTTGCGCAGGTTCTTGGGGCAGTTCATGGGGCAGGACATGCCGGTGGAGCTGAGCGCGCACTGGCCACACATCTGGCAGTCGAACAGGAAACCCTTGACGACTTTCTCGACCCCCGCCACCGGCTTTTCGAGGCGCTCGTAACCGATGCCGTTCCACAACGGATGCAGGGCCACGAACAGGCGCTCCACGCCGGCGTAGAACTTCTCCATGCCGCGCGCATGGCGCACCGACCAGCGGCGCACTGCGTACATCAGGCGGCTCCGTCGGCCGCCGGCGGCACTGCGCGCCCGGTCGGCTCTTCGAGCCCGTGGGCGCGGATCAGGCGCAGCAGGTCGTCATCGGAATACTGCGCCTCCAGGCGCGCCGCTTCGGCGGCCGCCTCGGCCTGCAGGTCGTCGCCGCAACGCCGTGGCTCGCTGCGTTTCCAGTCGGCCAGGTAGGCGTCCGAGCCGGACTTGCCGGCGCGCATCGCGGCGCGGTCGACCGCCTCCTGGAAGCGGTGCGACAGCTGCACCTTGGCGGTCTCGCGGCCCGACTTGACAAGCACCTGCGCGGGAACGTCGCGCCAGGAAATAACGATCAGTTTTGCCAAAACACCACTCCTTCGCCTGCGCGGCGCAAGCTTTGCTCGAGGCCACCGTAACCGGTGACGCGGTATTCGAATGCCAGCCGCAGGCGTTCGGCCGCGCGCTCGGCGGCCGCGCGTTTTTCGGGCGACTCCAGTTGTGCCAGGTAGACCAGGCGGCGGTAGTTGCCGAAGTACACCGGCATCAGCTCGGGATGGCGGTCGATGCCCAGTCCATGGATGATCAGGCGGTCGAAATGCGCCACCAGGAAATCGGTCAGGTAGAAGGTGCCGGGCTCGGCGTCGGCCAGCTCGGCAAAGGCCGCGCTGCCGGCAAAG
>JANMYG010000729.1:0-10844 GCA_031381865.1 Betaproteobacteria bacterium
GAATGGTCCTACAGTTCCAAGACCGGCTCGGGCGGCGGCGGTTGCACGACCAACTGCAATCAGACTCCGACTCCCGGCACCGCATCCTTGGCATTGCTCGCATTGGGCATCCTGGGCTTCCGGCATCGCTCGCGCAAGACACCAGTCGTTGCAGTCTGAGTCAGGACCGGGGGCTGTGGAGGTTGACGGCCAAGCCGCCGCGATGGCTGGCTGGGGTCGGCCCAAATCTTAGAAGCCGGCAAAGCCCGCGCACGGCGCGGTTATTATTTGATTGGTGAAGTGGCATCGGCGATCCATGCGTCCGTTGCCACGCCCTTATATCAATTAACCGATGTCTGGCGATATCCATTCTCGAATGAGCTACCCCTACTTCGACGATCGCAGCATCCGGTGGTTCGCCGACTTCAAGTATGCGCGCAGGGCAGTGTTGCTGGCTTGGTGTTGCGCCGGCATGGGCTTGACGGGCTGCGACAAGGCCGCCCCGCCGCAAGCGAGCCCGCCGCCACCGGTGGCGACCGTCAAGCTCGAGCGCAATGCCCGGATCATCGAATTCAAGAACAAGTTGCAGAAAGACCCTTACGCAGCCGATGCCCGGTTCGGCCTCGGTTTGTTGTTGATCGAACAGGCGGACCTGCTCGGGGGCGAACGCGAGCTGCGCAACGCCTTGGAGTTCGGCCTAGACCCGAACCTGGTGCAGCCGCCCCTTGCACGTGCCTGGAACCTGCTCGGGCGGTCCAAGGATTTGGTCGCGACGCACGCGAACACCCAACTCAGCAACCCAACTGCATCGGCCGAACTGAAAGCTGCGCTCGCGACTGCGTACGCCAATCTGGGTGAAAGAGAAAAGGCACGGGCCATGGCAACGGCGGCGCTGAAGGACGACCCCCAGTCCGCGCGGGCGCGTGTGCTGCAGGTACAGATTGCGCTTGCCGACCAGCGGGTTGACGATGCCATGCGCATCATCGACGAAACGCTGGCGGCACACCCGACGTCGACCGAAGCCTGGGACCTGAAGGCGGATATGTTGCTGATGGTCAAGGGCGACGCCCCAGGAGCGATTGCCGCCTATGAGACGGTCTTGGGGTTCGAGCCGTGGAACTTGCCGGTTCGCTCGAAGCTGTTGACCATGGCGTTCAGCTCGAAGGACCGAGTCGCGGCGCAGACCCGCCTGAACAGCCTGGCCGAGGTAGCGCCGGGCTCCCTGCCCCATCGGTACTTCAGTGCCCGCCTGGCCCTTGCCAAAGGCGACCTCAATGCCGCCCAGGAACAGATCAAGCTGGCGCTGGTCGAGTACCCGAAGGATCTTCGATCCTTACTGCTCTCCGCCGAGGTGGACCTGTTGGCGGGATCGCTGCGAACGGCCGAGGAAGCTCTGTCCACGGCGTTGATTGTCGGGCCCCGAGTGGCTCGCACACGCTACCTGTTGGCGAAGCTGTATTTGCGCTTGGGTTCGCCTGCGAAGGCGCAAGTCGTGCTGGAGCCGTTGTTGCTAAAAGACCGCAATGACGCCACGGCGCTGGGGCTATCGGCGGAAGCAGCGCTGCAGTCCGGCCTGACGGTCGTTGCGACAAGGCTGTTCGAGCGCGCCGCTGCTGCCGACCCCACCAACCCGCGCTACCGGGCCACCCTGGCAATGGGGAAGATTTCGAAGGGCGATCTGGAAGCCGGTTTCAGCGAGCTTGAATCCGCCGCAGCGGCTGACCCGACGGTCTACTCCGACATGGCGCTGCTCTCGGCGCGCATGCGTGCGGGCGATCTGCAGGCCGCCAGAATTGTCGCCGAGCGCGTCGCAAGCAAGCAGCCCAAGCGCGCCATGCCGCAGTGGACCTTGGGACAGCTCAGGCGTGGTGCCCGACAACTGGACGAGGCGCGCAAACACTTCGAACGGGCGCTTGAACTCGACAAGTCCTTCGTTCCTGCCGCGGTGGCACTGGCCGAAATGGACTTGGATGCACACGACGCTGACAAGGCGCGCAAACGCTTCGAAGGCGTGCTGGCGCTTAATCCGAACAATCTGGATGCGCTGCTTGCGCTGGCGGAGATCGCGCACCGTGCCGGCGGCTCCAGCCAAAGCGTGACGGCCCAGTTGGAAACGGCGGTAAGTCTTCACCCAAGCCAGGCGCGGGCCCGGTTGGCGCTGATCGATCACCTGATTCGCTCCGGGGCGGAAACGGCCCTGGTTGCGGCTCAAACCGCCAGAGTGACCTTCCCGTACGACCTGAAGATCACCGATGCCCTGGGTCGTGCCCAATTCGCTGCAGGACAAACTGCGGAAGCGCTGGGTACCTACACCCAATTGGTCAGTGCGTTGCCCCGATCGCCGGAACCGCGTTTGCGAATGGCCGAGATCTATGTGCGGCGTGGCGAAATTGCTTCTGCCATCAGTTCGGTCCAGGATGCGATAAGCATGCAGCCGTCGCTGATCGCGGCAAGGGTCAAGTTGACGGAATTGGCCACTGCCAAGCAAGACTGGCGCATGGCGTTGCGTGCCGCGCAGGACGTGCAGGCCCGGTTCCCTAAAGACCCCAGAGGCCTGCATCTCGAAGGCTTGGTCTACGCCGCGCAGAAGAAGTGGGAGCCGGCGCTGGCGGCCTTTCGAAAAGCCCAGCTGATGACAGAGTCATCTGAACGGGCGCTGCAAATTCACACCGCGCTGCGCTCCGCAGGTCGGAACGACGAGGCGGATCGGCTGACGAGCGAGTGGTTGGCCAAACATCCGAAGGACAACTACTTCATTGGCTACCTGGGTGAAGTGGGGCTGGTAAGCCGCGATTTCGCCACGGCTGAAGGGCACTTTCGCACCGTTCTTGCGTCCGACCCCGGCAACGTGAATGCGATGAATAATCTGGCCTGGGCACTCCTTGAGCAGTCCAAGCCCGGGGTGGTGGAACTGGCCCGAAAAGCAGCAGCGCTTCAGCCTGCTCGGGCAGATGTTCAGGACACGCTGTCGATGGCGCTCGCCAGTGAGAATCAATTGCCGGCGGCGCTGCAAAATCAAAAGCAGGCGGTCGAACTGGCGCCGAATGCCCCGGATTTACGATTGAATCTTGCACGGCTGGCGATGAAGTCGGGTGATTTTCCGTTGGCCCGAACGCAATTGGACAAGTTGTCGGCACTTGGCAAGACCTACCCGGCCCAGACGGAAGTCTGGAAGCTTCGACAACAGCTTCCCTGAACTGACCTTACCCAGCGCCCGACGGGCGGGGGTGTGCATCGCGCGCGTACCACCGTGGCCGGCGCAGCGCATGGTCCATTTGGCAGACCCGCGCATGACCGCCGCGTTGTGTCGGATCGGGTCCCGCCAAGTGCACCGGGGGATTGCCCCCGGCGCCTCCAAACTTCTTACCGGTTGCTCGGGAAGCTGAACACCGCGCCTTCCCGCACGCCGGCCGACGGCCAGCGCTGGGTGATGGTCTTGCGCTTGGTATAGAAGCGCACGGCATCCGGGCCGTAGGCCGACAGATCGCCGAACAGCGAACGTTTCCAGCCGCCGAAGGAGTGGTAGGCCACCGGCACCGGCAGCGGCACGTTGACACCGACCATACCCACCAGTATGTTGTCGCTGAAATACCGCGCCGCTTCGCCGTCGCGGGTGAAGATGCAGGTGCCGTTGCCGTATTCGTGCCGGTCGATCAGGTCCATCGCTTCCTGCAGCGTCTTGACGCGCACCACGCCGAGCACCGGGCCGAATATCTCTTCCTGGTAGATCGTCATGCCGGGCTTGACGTTGTCGAACAGGCACGGGCCCAAGAAATAACCATCGGGGTGGCCCGGCACCTGGACGTCGCGCCCGTCCACCAGCAGCGTGGCGCCTTCCTTGACGCCCTGCGCGACGTAGCCCTTGACCTTTTCGAAATGCGGCTTGGTCACCAGCGGACCCATGTCGTTGCCGGCATCGGCGCCGGGGCCGACCTTCATCTTCGCGATCTCGGTCTTCAGGCCGGCGATCATGGCGTCGGCGGTGGCGTCGCCGACCGCGACGATCAGCGGCACCGCCATGCAGCGTTCGCCGCACGAGCCATAGGCCGCACCCATCATCGCGCTGACGGCATTCGGCACGTCGGCGTCGGGCATCACCACCGCGTGGTTCTTGGCGCCGCCGAGTGCCTGCACCCGTTTGCCATTGGCGCAGCCGGTGGCATAGACGTATTCTGCGATCGGGGTCGAGCCGACGAAACTGACCGCTGCGATGCGCCGGTCGGTCAGCAGGGCGTCGACCGCCTCCTTGTCACCATTGACTACGTTGAGCACACCCGGCGGCAATCCCGCCTCCAGCGCCAGCTGCGCCACCAGCAAGGCGCTCGACGGGTCACGCTCCGAGGGTTTGAGGATGAAGGTGTTGCCGCATACCACCGCCATCGGCCACATCCACAACGGCACCATGACCGGGAAATTGAACGGCGTGATGCCGGCCGTGACACCCAGCGGCTGGAACTCGCTCCAGGAGTCGATCGAGGGGCCCACATTCTTGCTGTGTTCGCCCTTGAGCAATTCGGGTGCGTAACTGGCGTATTCCACGTTTTCGATGCCGCGCTGCAACTCGCCCATCGCGTCACCCACCACCTTGCCGTGTTCGGCCGTGAGCAGCGCGCAGACCTGTTCGGCGTGTTGTTCGAGCAGTTGCTTGAGTTTGCCCATCACGCGCGCGCGCTTGAGCGGTGGTGTGGCGCGCCAGGCCGGGTAGGCCGCCTGCGCCGAGGCGATCGCCAGGCCGATGGTGGCCTGGTCGGCCAGCAGCAGGCGTTTTTCCGCCTTGCCGGTGGCGGGGTTGAATACATCCTGCGAGCGGCTTCCGCCACCCACGAGTTGGCCGTCGATCAGGTGGCCGATGGTCGGCAGCGTGGTGGCGGTGCTGCCGCTGGCAGGCTGGAGGAAGGGGTCGTTGTACATGGTTGCTTTCCGTGGTGGCCGGATCGCTCAGGCGGTCTCGCGCAGGGCATCGCCGAGCGCATTGACCAGGCTGTCGATCTCGGATTTTTCGATGACGAAGGGCGGCGCCAGCTGGATGGTGTCGCCACCGTAACGCACATAGAAGCCCTTCTCCAGGCATTTCATTGCGATTTCATAGGGCCGGCGCGCCGGCTCGCCAGGCAGCGCGTCGATCGTCAGCCCCGCGGCCAGGCCGTAGTTGCGGATATCGGTCACGTGTTTGACACCCTTGAGGCCGTGCACCGCCTGCTCGAAATACGGTGCCAGCGACTTGACGCGCCCGACCATGTCCTCGTTGACCAGCACGTCGAGCGCCGCGATGCCGGCGGCGCAGGCCACCGGGTGGGCCGAGTAGGTGTAGCCATGCGCGAATTCGAGCATGTAGTCGGGTCCGCCGGCGGACATGAAGGTGTCGTAGATCTCCTTTTTGGCCACCACGGCGCCCAGCGGCTGGGTGCCGTTGGTGAGCTGTTTGGCGCAATTCAGGATGTCCGGCGTGACGCCGAAGGCTTCCGAGCCGGTGAACGCGCCGGCGCGTCCGAAGCCGGTAATGACCTCGTCGAAGATCAGCAGGATGTTGTTGGCGGTGCAGATCTCCCGCAGGCGCTGCAGGTAACCGACCGGCGGAATCACGACGCCGGCCGAGCCCGAGAACGGCTCCACGATCACGGCGGCGATGTTGGACGCATCGTGCAGCGCGATCACCTTCAGCAGTTCGTCCGCCAATTCCACGCCCTGGGTCGGCATGCCGCGCGAGAACACGTTTTTTGCCAGCTGGGTATGGGGCAGGTGATCGGCCTCGATGCCCTGGCCGAAGGCCTTGCGGTTGGCGACGATGCCGCCGACCGAAATGCCGCCGAAGTTGACGCCGTGGTAGCCCTTTTCGCGCCCGATGAAGCGGGTCTTGCCGGCCTGTCCCTTGGTGCGCCAGTAGGCGCGCGCCATCTTGAGCGAGGTGTCGGCGCACTCGGAACCCGAGCCGGTGAAGAACACATAGTCGAGCCCGGCGGGAGTGAGTTCCTTGATCTTGTTGGCGAGTTCGAACGACAGCGGGTGGCCATACTGGAACGCGGGTGAATAGTCGAGCGTGGCGATCTGTTTGCTGACCGCCGCCGTGATCTCGGGCCGCCCATGGCCCAGGCCACAGCACCACAGGCCCGACAAACCGTCCAGGATCCTGCGCCCGTCGGCGGTGGTGTAGTAACAACCCTGCGCGCTCACCATCATGCGCGGGTGCGCCTTGAAATCGCGGTTGCCGGTGTAGGGCATCCAGTGCGCCTCCAGCCAGGCGGCGTCCATGCGGGGCGCAGTGGCGGGTTGCAGGTGTTGGGCGTCGTTGAGGTTCATGGCGGACTCCGGTGTGGGCGCGATCGATGGGCGGGGACTCGGATTGTGTCCCGGTCTGTTACTCTTATAAATAGTTAAATATCACTATTCAGTTGCCAACCTATGCAAGTAAAAAGCCATGCGGTGCTGGGCCAGTTGGGCGACATGGATCTGCGCCTGCTGCGCGTTTTCAAGACTGTGGTCGACTGCGGCGGCATGGCGGCGGCCGAGCTGGAACTCAACATCGGCACCTCGACCATCAGCCGCCACGTCAAGGACCTGGAAGTCCGCCTCGGGTTGACGCTTTGCAGGCGCGGCCGTGCCGGCTTCTCCCTGACCGCCGAAGGCGAGCAGATCTACGCCGAAACCCTGCGTCTGCTGGCCTCGACCGACGCTTTTCGCTCCAGCGTGGACGAGATCCACCGGCGCATGGGCGGCCAACTCAACGTGGCGTTGTTCGACAAGACCGCGAGCAACCCGGCCGCGCACATCGGCTCTGCGATCGCGCTGTTTTGCGAGCGCGCGCCCGACGTGGCGCTCAACCTGCACGTGGCGCCGATCAACGCGATCGAGCGCGGCGTGATCGATGGGCAGTTCCAGATCGGCGTGATCCCGGGGCACCGGCGTTCGGACAGCCTGAGTTACGACGCGCTGTTCGACGAAACGATGTTGCTGTACTGCGGCACCAGCCATCCCTTGTTCGGCGGCCCGGACGATGGCCTGGGCTGGGAGGATCTCGCCGCCCACCAGTTCGCCGGCCTCGGTTACCACTCGCCGAATATGGAGATCAGCCAGCAGATGCGCCTGCCGCGCAAGGCGACCGCATTCGACCAGGAGGCGATCGCCACGCTGGTGCTGTCTGGCAAGTTCCTCGGATTCCTGCCCGACCATTACGCCGCTGGTTTCGTCCAGGCCGGGCAGATGCGCGCGTTGAACGCCGCGCTGTTTCGTTACCTGTGCCATTTCCTGGGCATCCTGCGGCGCTCACCCGAACCGTCCCGCGCTGCGCGGGTATTCCAGGCCTGCCTGGTACAGGCGCATATGGGCTGAACCGCGCACGGGCGCACGGCCCGGCGGGGATACGGGTAAGTCCTGCCTTCGATCGGGGCGCGCCGGCGTATGCTCATTGACGCAATGCGGTCACGCATGGGTCATATGCCGATGTGATACTGGCGCGGTCTTGCAAGAATCACCCTAATAGCAGAGGAGTCAACACCATGTTCAAACCAACCATCCGCAGCCTGATGCTGGGCGCGGCGGCGCTCGCCGTGTCGGCATTGATGGCGGTTCCGGCCTTCGCCCAGAAGACCAAGCTCACCGTCTACACGGCGCTGGAAAACGACCAGCTCGGCCCGTACAAGCAGGCGTTCGAGGCGGATAACGCGGATGTCGAAATCGCGTGGGTCCGGGATTCCACGGGTGTGATCACGGCGCGCGTGCTGGCGGAAAAGGACAACCCGCGCGCCGATGTCATCTGGGGCCTGGGCGCGTCGAGCATCGCGCTGTTCGATTCGATGGACATGCTGCAGGGCTACACGCCGAAGGGCGCCGACCAGATCAAGCCCACCTTCAGGAGCAGCAAGAACCCGGCCACCTGGACCGGCATGGACGCCTGGCTGGCCGTGATGTGCTACAACACCGTGGAAGGCCCCAAGAAGAACCTGCCCAAGCCGGTCTCCTGGGCCGATCTCGGCAACCCGGTCTACAAGGATTCGATCGTCATGCCCAACCCGGCGTCGTCGGGCACCGGCTACCAGGCGGTCTATGCCTGGATCCAGATCATGGGCGAACAGGGTGCCTGGGAATTCATGGACAAGCTGCACCAGAACATCGCGGTCTACACCCACTCGGGCTCGGCGCCATGCGTGCAGGCAGCCAGGGGCGAGCGCGCCATCGGCATCGGCTTCGACATGCGCGGCGCCAGGGAAAAGACCGCCGGCGCCCCGATCGACATCATCCTGGCCAAGGAGGGCGCTCCCTGGGACATGGAGGCCACCGCGATCGTCAAGGGCACCAAGAACATGGCTGCCGCGCAGAAGTTGGCGGACTTTGCGGTAAGCAAGAAGGCTTATGAGTTGTATGGCAAGTACTACGCCATCGTGGGCTTTCCCGGCATGAACCCGGCGCCGCCGAACTACCCGCCGAGCGCCGACGCCGCCATGGTGAAGATCGATCTGGCGAAGATGGGCAACGACCGCGCCAAGATCCTGGCCGAGTGGACCAAGCGCTACGACGGCAAGTCGGCTCCGAAATAAGGGCGCGCTGGTACACCGACCGATGGGATGCGGCGCGGATCGCTGGCCCATGCGCCAGTGACCGGCCGCACCCGTTTCCATGCCAGAAGCCACGCCCCAGGCGCCCACGCCGCCATACCTGCGCATCGAACGGCTGAAAAAGCAGTTCGGCAGCTTCTTTGCCCTCAAGGACATCTCGCTGGAAATTTTTCCGGGCGAGTTCGTGTGTTTCCTGGGGCCTTCGGGTTGTGGCAAGACGACCCTGCTGCGCGCCATCGCGGGGCTCGATATCCAGACCTCGGGCCGGATCTTCCAGGCCGAACGCGAAATCTCCAACCTGCCGGCCTCGCAGCGCGACTTCGGCATCGTGTTCCAGAGCTACGCCCTGTTCCCGAACCTCAGCGTGTCCGCCAACGTCGGTTACGGGTTGGTCAGCCGTGGCATGCCCAGGGTCGAGATCAACACCCGCGTCACCGACCTGCTGCGCCTGGTGGGCCTGCCCGACGCCGGCGCCAAGTACCCGGCCCAGCTGTCGGGCGGCATGCAGCAGCGGGTGGCGCTGGCGCGTGCGCTGGCGCTGTCGCCGGGCCTGCTGCTGCTCGATGAACCACTGAGCGCGCTCGATGCCCGCGTGCGCGCCTACCTGCGTACCGAGATCCGCCGCCTGCACGAGCGCCTGGGTGTGACGACGATCATGGTCACGCACGACCAGGAAGAGGCGCTGACGATGGCCGACCGCATCGTCGTGATGAACGAAGGCGTGATCGAGCAGGTCGGCACGCCGCTGCAGGTGTACCGCCAGCCCGCCAGCGCCTTCGTTGCCGATTTCGTCGGCACCACGAATTTCCTGCCCGGCGTGGTGGTGCGGCCGGGTCTGGTGCGCTTCGGCGCCATCGACCTGGCCTGCGACCTCGATCTCCAGCCGGGTCCGGGCAGCAACGTCACGCTGGCGATCCGCCCCGAGGACGTGGTCGTGCGCAACGTCACTGCCGGTGCGGCCAATACGTTCACGGTCCGGGTGGCCGAGATCGAGTTCCTGGGCGCCTTCTGCCGGGTCGGCCTGCGCATCGACGGCGACGCTTGCGCCCTGGTGGCCGACTTCTCGATCAATACCGTGCGCGACCTGTCGATCACCGAGGGCATGCAGTTGCCGATCGGGCTGCCACCCGAGCGCATCAGGGTGTTCCCCGGGGCACCGCAACCACCGTGACCCAGGCCGGCGCCACCGTCGTCGCCTCGGCGCCGCCGACCCGGCGCCGGCTCGACCGCGACGACCTGCTGATGCGCCTGGGCATCTGCCTGCTGATTGGGTGGATGCTGCTCACGCTGGTGCTGCCGCTCTACTGGCTGTTGTCCAAGAGCTTCCAGAACCAGGGCGGCCAGTTCGTCGGTCTGGCCAACTACATCCACTATTTCTCCACGCCGGCGCTGTTCGCATCGGTGTGGAACAGCCTGTTCATCGCGCTGGTCACCACCGCCATCGTATTGCCGCTGGCCTTTGTCTACGCCTACGCGCTGCAGCGTAGTTGCATGCGCTGGAAGGGCCTGTTCCAG
Organism: Betaproteobacteria bacterium; assembly: GCA_031381865.1. Taxonomy (GTDB): domain Bacteria; phylum Pseudomonadota; class Gammaproteobacteria; order Burkholderiales; family Burkholderiaceae_C; genus CAISIP01. The sequence continues at coordinate 10,044 of JANMYG010000729.1, forward strand.
GCGCTGGCGCTGATCCCGATCCTGGCGCCCTCGCTGCTGCCCGCGATCTCGCTGATCTACCTGTTCGGCAACCAGGGATTCCTCAAAGGCTGGATGTTCGGCGCGTCGATCTACGGGCCGATCGGCATCGTGGTGTCGCAGGTCTTCTACTGCTTCCCGCACGCCCTGATGATCCTGATCGCCGCCTTGTCGATGGCCGATGCGCGCCTGTACGAGGCCGCGGATGCGCTGGGCGCGTCCAAGACACGCGTGTTCTTCACGGTCACGCTGCCGGGCGCGAAATACGGCGTCATCAGCGCCGGCTTCGTGATCTTCACGCTGGTGATCACCGATTTCGGCATCGCCAAGGTGATCGGCGGGCGCTTCAACGTGCTGGCCACCGACATCTTCAAGCAGGTGATCGGCCAGCAGAATTTCGAGATGGGCGCCGTGGTCGGGTTTGTGCTGCTGATCCCGGCGGTGGTGGCGTTTGCCGCCGACCGCATCATCCAGCGCCGCCAGGTGGCGCTGCTGTCGGCGCGCGCGGTGCCGCTGGTGCCCAGGCCGGCGGCGCGCCGCGACTGGGGCCTGTTCCTGTTTTGCGCATTGGTGGGTGGACTGATCTTCGGGCTGCTGGCGATGTCGTTCTGGGCCTCGTTCGTCACGCGCTGGCCCTACAACCTGGCGCTCACGCTCAACAACTACGCCTTTGGCGAATTCGACAGCAATGGCTGGGCCGCGTACTGGAACTCGCTCGAACTCGCGGCGTGGACCGCCGTGATCGGCACCGTGGTGATCTTCGTGGGGGCCTACCTGCTGGAG
>JANMYG010000763.1:0-8775 GCA_031381865.1 Betaproteobacteria bacterium
GGATCGTCTCCATCGTCGCCATGCTCGACCCGGGATTGCAGGTCGAAGGCGTCCTGGAACTCCAGCACCCCAAACGTGGTTCTCATCAGGCACCCAGGAAGTGTTTTCTGTACCTTGCCGGCAAGTCTTCCAGGCGCGCCATGATCGGCAGATCAGCCGAATGGAAGGCCGGGTCCCATGCCGGTGGCCCCAGCACTTTGGCGCCCAGCCGCAAATAACCCTTGATCAATGCGGGTGGCTGCACGTCCAGCGTGGCGTCGAAGCGCTCCACGGGCAGCGGCGTGCGCGCAAACACCTGGTGGTCGATCGGGGCCAGATCGGTCTTGCGCAACTGGCCCCAGATGCTTGCCGCCGCGTCTCCTGTGGCCGCGCCGTGGTAGGACATCGGGATGCTGGCACAGCCGATCATCGTTTCGAAGTGGTTGCTCGCCATGAACTCGAACAGGGCCCCGCCGAGCGCCATGATCACACCGCCTTGACGGTAGTCCCGGTGCACGCAGCTGCGGCCCAACTCGACCATGCGCGAGCGCATGTTGCGCAGCCGGGTCAGGTCGAACTCGGTGTCGGTGTACGTCGTTCCAATGCGCTTGGCCTGTACCGGGGTGAGCACGCGGTAGGTCCCGACAACCTCGCCGGTGGTCGTGTCGCGCACCAGCAGGTGCTCGCAATAGTCGTCGTACATGTCGATGTCGTGCTCTGCATACGCGGCGTTGGCCGGTGTGTCCAGGCGCGCGCCCATTTCCCGCGCAAAGATGCTGTAGCGCAATCGCTGCGCCGCTCTGACTTCGTCCTGGTGTCGGGCCCAAACGGTTGCAAGCCGTGCTGAATCTGCCGGTCGCGCGGGCGCTTGCGCCGGCGCCTGAACAGCCCGGTTGGCCCGGGGTATGCCCAGGTAAGCCCGGGTTTTCAGCTCGAAGCCCTCGGGCAGCGCAAACGTGCGGGTTGGATGGTCCTTCATGCCGTACTCCTTGGGGTGGGTGGGAACCCTGGACGGGTGTCCTGCGCAGATCTTCGCCGCCGTACGTGACAGCCCGATGGCGCTGGCGGGGCAATTCCATGACAGCGGACGCACGCTTGGAGCGGGCGCCTCGTTGCCGGCCAGCGCGCGGCAGTTCAGGTCAAATCGATGCTGCGTGGCGGTCGCGCATGGGCGACCGGCGCGGACCGCCGCCTGGGCCTGGGCTTCAGGTCAGCGCGATGGACGACCCATACGCTTTTGCGTTCAAAGATACCAACCATTCACCCTGAGCTCGACAAAGGGCCGAGTGGCTTCGACAGGCTCAGCCCGAACGGATATTGCCGATCGACCGCAATTTGGTATCAAGCCGGATCCATGCCATGCCGGCGCTTGGACGGCTCCGCCGCGGACCCGTGCATGAAGTCGATCAATGCACGCGCTGCCTCGGGTTGGGCCGACCCCATGGATACGCCGGCAGAGAAGGTCGTGATGCTCTGTATTTCTGGTGGCAGCGGACCGAGCACGGTGATGCCCGGCAGATGCAGCAACTCGCTCAGTTGCTGAAACCCCAGTTCCACCTCGCCGCGTGCCACCAGGCTGCCGACCGGGACGCCCGGCGGCGCCTGCACGATACGCGCCCGGATGGACTCGTAGATGCCCCACCGCTCAAACAGGCTGACGAGGTAGACACCGCTGGGACCGGTCGAATAACTCAGGGTCGTTGCCTCCAGCACCGCCCGCCTGAGCGCGTCTTCCGAACTGATGTCGGGTTGGACCGCGCCGGAACGCACCGCGACCGCGATGCCAGATTTGACCAGATCGACCCGGCTGCCTGCTGCCAGCCTGCCCTGTTCGATCAACTGGTCGATGACATTGGCCGCCAGCACCACCACATCGGCTGCCTCACCGGCCTGCACCCGCTTGGCCACATCGACGCCGCCGGCACTCTCGCTCGCCACCGGACGACCCGAGAGCTGCTGGTACTGCGCGGCGAGTTCCGTCAGGACTTCGCGTGTCGCCATGGAAGAAATCAGTCTGATCGGTTGCTTGGTCAAGCTAGTCTCCATCACGTGCCGGTTCGAAAAGGTTGGTGTGGCAGCGGGTTGTGGCGGCGCAGCCGATGTGCAACGCCCCGGCTGCCGCGGTCACTCCAGCCCGGCGTTGTGCAGGCCTTCGAAATACGGCTTCTTGACGGCCGGGTCGATGCCGACAAACAACCGGTCGTAGAACGTCTCCGAGAAATCCGGCCGCAGGTCGAGCAACCGGGCGAACGCAGCACGGGCCTGCTCGATTTTCCCCAGGTTGCCGAGGATCGAGGCCCAATTCGCGTAGACCCAGAACGTGGCGGTCTGGTGCCGCGTCGCCGCCCTGGCCAGCGGTTCGGCTTCTTCATAACGTCCCAAGGCCGCCAGGGTATTGGCGTGCATGGTCTGGATGCCCCAGATCAGCGGGCCGATAGGGCTGAGCCGGGCCGCGGCTTCGAACCCGGCCAGTGCTTCCTGCGGGCGGCCGCGCAGGAACAGCACCGAGGCCAGCGTGTAATGGGCCAGCGAAAAACTGGGGTTCAGCGCCACCGCCGTCTCCAGCTCGGCCACTGCCGCGGCGTAGTCGCCATTGCTGGCGAGCACGCGCCCGAGCGCCAGGTGCGCGATGGCGTCCTTTTGGTCGATGGCGAGCGCACGCAGCGCCCCGTCGCGCGCCAGCGCCAGCGCGTGTTGCGGCTCTTCGAACGCCTGGTGCGAGCCGGTGAAATGGCTGTAGGCCAGAAACGACCGCGCGGCGGCGAAATGCGGATCGAGGCTGATCGCCTCGCCGAACAGGCGCTGCGCCTCGACGCTGGAAGCCCGGCTGTACTGCCAGTAGTTCCACAGGCCGCGCTGGTACAGGTCCCATGCGTCCAGGCTGTCGGGCGGCTTGCGCCGGGCGCGGTCCTGCTCGGCCCTGGACAACTCGGGCTCGATGGCGCCGGCGATGGTCAGGGCGATCTCGTCCTGCAGTTGCAGCACGTCCGCCAGGTCGCGGTCATAACGCTCGGCCCAGACATTTTTGCCGCTTCCCGCGTCGATCAGCTGGGCGGAAATCCGGATCCGGTTGCCGCTCTTGCGCACGCTGCCTTCCACCACATGGCGCACGCCGAGTTCGCGCCCGACCTGGCGCACGTCAGACGGGCGACCCTTGTACGAAAAGGACGAATTGCGGGCGATCACCATGAGCCAGCGATAACGCGACAACGCGGTGAGAAGGTCCTCCGCGATGCCGTCGGCAAAGTACTCCTGGTCGGGGTCGTTGCTCAGATTGTGAAACGGCAGCACGGCGATCGACGGCTTCTCGGCGAACGGCGTGGCGGCTCGGTCCAGCACGCTGTTGAGCGCCTCGCGCTCCGCCATGACCCATCGATAGGCATGCACCGGATGGGCGATGTTCTTCATGCGTTGCTCGCCCTGGTCGTCAAAGGTGGCGTCGACCTTGCCCCGTACCGCCCCCTGCACCGCATCGGAAACCGTGATGCCGCCTGGTTCGGCCAGCGCTTCGAGCCTGGACGCAATGTTGACACCATCGCCGAAGACGGTCCCGTCGGGCTTTTCCATCACATCACCCAGGTGCACACCGATACGAAAGCGCATCTGGCGGTCCTGCGGCAGATCCCGCGCACTGGCGTTGAGTGTCTTTTGCACCTCGTGCGCGGCCGCCACGGCGCCGGTCGCGGTATCGAATACGGCGAACACCGAGTCGCCGGCCATGTCCATCACCCGGCCGTGGTGGGCTTCGATCTGGGTCCTGAAGACCGCGCGCGCTGCCTCGAGCGCGGCCATGGTGGACTCTTCATCGCCTTGCATCAGGCGCGAAAACCCGGTTGCATCCGCAGCCAGAATCGCCGCGAGTCGCTGTTTGACGCTACCGTCTTTCATTCGAACGCGTACCTGAAACAATTATTGGCGGGGGTCGGACTCTGAGCGCACCACCCAATGATGATAGGGTAACGGCGCGCGGATGGCAAAGCAAACTGTGCCGCTACCAACAGGAAAACCTGAGCCATTCACACCCGACCCGGCGCCAGCCATTGCTGCGTCTGCATGAGCAGGGGCCGCCCACGGCAACAGCCGCAGGGACCGGCGCTACCACGGCCAGCTGGCCCTGGCGGCGGCGGTTGCCGTCCCCGGTCGGCCAGGCGGCCTACCGAGGCCTGACCGCGGCGTCAGCCCTGGCGCCGGGCTGTCGCCGCAGCTTCACCCGGGTGCCGGTCTGGACGCGACAACGACCTCGGCGGCAGAGCTGGCGGCAAGGAGTTCTCGCTTCACCCAGGCGCCGGTCTGGGCGCAAAAACGGCGCGTTGGCGCAGCAATTGCACTGCCTGCCTGGACGCTGTCGAACCCGCTCAGTCGAGCCATTTCTGCAGGAACTGCGCCTGGCCCATCGCCGGGTCCAACTGGTAGCAAGCAAAGCCCAGGCGCGCGTACAAGCGGTTGGCGCGCTGGTTGCCGGACAGGACCTCGAGCGTGAGTTTGCAGGCACCACGCTCACGCGCAACCTGCTCGACAAGCGACAACATGCGTTCGGCCACGCCGTACCCGCGATGGCTGGCCGCGACCGCGACGTCGTGCACATTGACCAGCGGACGGCAGGCGAAGGTCGAGAACCCTTCCAGGCAGTTCACCAGCCCCACGGGCGCGGCGCCGTCGAAGGCCAGCACACTGAATGCCTGTGGTCGCGCGGCGAGGGCCGCAACGAGGTGGGCACGCGCGAAGTCGCCCAGTGGAGTACCCCCGCCCGCCGGATCACGCGCGTAAGCGTCCAGCATGTCGACCAAGGCCCGCGCATGCACGGCATCGCTGTAGTCGGCCCGGACCACCTGCAGGTCGCGCAATTCCATCGCGGGGGCCCTTTGCGCGCTCACTCTGCCAGGGCGAGCGCCAGGCGCTCGGCACAGGCCTGGGCCTGCGCGGCGTCCCGCGCCTCGACCATCACGCGCACCAGCGGTTCGGTGCCACTGGGCCGGATCAGGACCCGGCCCGCATCGCCAAGTTCCTGCTGCACTGCCTGGATCTCGGTCGCCAGCCGCTTGTTGGACGTCCAGTCCTGACCGGCGCGCAAACGCACGTTGATCAAGGTCTGTGGAAACAGGTTCAGCCCGGCCAACAGCTGGGCCATGGTCTGGCCGCTCCTGACACAGGCCTGCAATACCTGCAGGGCCGATATCAAGCCGTCCCCGGTGGTATGTTTGTCCAGCGCGAGCAGATGGCCGGAGCCTTCTCCGCCCAAAATCCAGTGGTGTTTTTCAAGCTCTTCGAGGACATAACGGTCTCCCACCTTGGCCCGCACGAAGTGCACACCACGTGCCGTCAGCGCCAGTTCGACCGCCATGTTCGTCATCAGCGTGCCAACCACACCCGGAACATGTTCGTCCCGGCCGAGCCGGTCGTCGGCCATCAGGTAAAGCAACTCGTCACCGTTGTACAGGCGGCCCAACCCGTCGACGAGTTGCAGCCGGTCGGCGTCGCCGTCGAGCGCGACACCGTAGTCGGCCTTGTGGGCGATCACGGCCTGCACCAGCGCCTGTGGATGGGTGGCGCCGACCTCGTGGTTGATATTGAGCCCGTCGGGCGAACAGCCGATGGCCACCACCTCGGCGCCCAGTTCATGGAACACCATCGGCGCGATCTGGTACGCCGCCCCATGCGCGGCATCGACCACGATCTTCAATCCCCTGAGGGTGAGGTCGCTGGCATAGGTGCTCTTGCAGAACTCGATGTACCGGCCCGCCGCGTCCTCGAGCCGGCGCGTCTTGCCGAGCGAAGCCGAGTCGGCCCAGACCGGCTCTTCGGCGAGCGCCAACTCGACCGCCAGTTCCCAGGCGTCGGGCAGTTTGGCGCCCTGGGCGCTGAAGAACTTGATGCCGTTGTCCGCAAAGGCATTGTGGCTGGCGCTGATGACCACGCCCAGTGAAGCCCGCTGCGCCCGCGTCAGATAGGCGACGCCGGGTGTCGGCAACGGGCCCAGCAGCACGACGTCCACCCCGGCGGAGTTGAACCCGCTCTCGAGCGCGCTCTCGAGCATGTAGCCGGAAATTCGGGTGTCCTTGCCGATCAGCACGGTCGGACGCGACTCGGACCGCTTCAACACCCGCCCCACCGCGTGCGCCAGGCGCAAGACAAAATCCGGGGTGATGGGCGACTGTCCGACCGTCCCGCGAATTCCATCGGTGCCAAAATATTTTCTCGTCATGCTTTTCCCTGTTGTCGACTTTGAATTCGCCTGTGGCCGTTCACTCCAGCGCGGCCAGCACCGCGAGCGCCTGCACGGTCTCGCGTACGTCATGCACGCGCACAATCCGGGCGCCGCGTTCGACCGCGAGCAGCGCCGCCGCGACACTGGGCACCATGCGCGTCAGCACATCCAGCGTGGCCACGCTGGACAGTGACGTGCTGGTGACCGCCGCGAGCGAGGACTTGCGGGACCAGCCCGCCAGCAGCGGATAACCGCCTACCAACAACTCGCGCTGGCGCGACAGCAGGCTGAAGTTCTGCGCCACCGTCTTGCCGAATCCGATTCCCGGGTCGAGCACGATCTGGTTGGCAGCCAGACCCAGATCCCGCAGTTCGCTCGCGCGCTGGAGCAGGAAGGCAAGCACCTGCGGCACGACGTCGCCAAGCATCGTCTGCGCCTGCATGGTTTGTGGCTCACGGTGCATGTGCATCAGGCAGACGCCGCAACCCGGATAACCCGCCACCATGCTGGCCGCGCCGGGCTGGCGCAGTGCCCAGATGTCATTGATGATGTCGGCCCCGAGGTCCAGCACCGCCCGCATCACCTCGGGCTTGTAGGTGTCCACCGAGACCGGCACGCCCAGTCGTACCGCTTCGCGCACGACCGGCAGCACCCGGTCCAGTTCCTCTTCCAGCGGCAGCGGCAAGGCGCCCGGACGACTCGATTCGCCACCAATGTCGAGCACATGTGCCCCGTCCTTCAGCAGTTGTTCGCAGTGCTGGAGGGCCGCCGCCGCCGACGCGTGTTGGCCGCCGTCGGAGAAGGAATCGGGCGTGACGTTGACGATGCCCATGACACACGGGCGCGCCAGATCGAGCGCGAATCGGGAGGTCTGCCAGATCATGGGGTTCCAACAAAATGGGGCCGAAGCCCCATGGATGCGTTGCGCCTGCCGCCCGCAGATGTTCAGGCGACGGTCGGCGCCGGATCCGGCGCGACCGCCGGCGTACCACCCGAACCACCACCACCCGGCGCCGGCGCACGCGGCGTCCAGTCCTTGGGAGGACGCGGGTCCTTGCCGGCCATGATGTCATCCAACTGGTCGCTGTCGATGGTTTCCCACTCGAGCAGTGCCTTGGCCATCGCGTGCATCTTGTCCTGGTTGTCTTCGATCAGCTTGCGAGCGAGCGAATACTGCTGGTCGATGATGCGCCGAACTTCCGAGTCGACCTTTTGCATGGTCTGTTCGCTCATGTTGGTGGTCTTGGTCACCGAACGGCCAAGAAACACCTCGCCTTCGTTTTCGGCATACACCATGGGGCCCAGCGCGTCGGTCATACCATAACGCGTGACCATGTCGCGTGCTATTTGTGTTGCACGCTCGAAGTCGTTGCTGGCGCCAGTGGTCATCTGGTGCATGAACACCTCCTCGGCAATACGCCCGCCGAACAACATGCTGATCTGGTTGAGCATGAACTCGCTGTCGTAGCTGTAGCGGTCCTGCGCCGGCAGGCTCATCGTGACGCCCAGCGCCCTGCCGCGCGGAATGATGGTCACCTTGTGCACCGGGTCGCACTTGGGCAGCAGTTTTCCGATCAGGGCGTGGCCCGACTCGTGGTAGGCGGTGTTGATGCGCTCGCTCTCGGGCATCACCATGCTCTTGCGCTCGGGACCCATGAGGATCTTGTCCTTGGCCTTCTCGAAATCCTGCATTTCCACCACGCGGGCATTGCGCCGGGCCGCCATCAGTGCCGCTTCGTTGCACAGGTTGGCCAGGTCGGCCCCGGACATGCCGGGTGTGCCGCGCGCAATGATGTTCGAACTGACGTCCTGACCCAAAGGCACCTTGCGCATGTGCACGTTGAGGATCTGCTCGCGTCCGCGGATATCGGGCAGCGTCACATAGACCTGGCGGTCAAAGCGGCCGGGCCGCAACAGCGCCGCATCCAGGATGTCCGGTCGGTTGGTGGCTGCTACCACGATCACGCCGACGTTGGTCTCGAAGCCATCCATCTCGACCAGCATCTGGTTCAGTGTCTGTTCACGCTCGTCGTTGCCACCACCGAGACCGGCCCCGCGCTGGCGACCCACGGCATCGATCTCGTCGATGAAAATGATGCACGGGGCGTTCTTCTTGGCGTTGTCGAACATGTCGCGCACGCGGGCGGCACCGACACCGACAAACATCTCGACAAAATCCGAACCGGAAATCGAGAAGAACGGCACCTTGGCTTCACCAGCAATACCCTTTGCCAGCAACGTCTTTCCGGTACCGGGAGGCCCCACCAGCAGCAACCCGCGCGGAATGCGTCCGCCGAGTTTCTGGAATCTTTGCGGGTCCTTGAGGAAATCGACCACCTCCTTGACCTCTTCCTTGGCTTCGTCGCAACCTGCAACATCTGCAAAGGTGACCTGGTTGGTGTTTTCGTCCAGCATGCGCGCCTTGCTCTTGCCAAAGCTGAATGCACCGCCCTTGCCGCCACCCTGCATCTGGCGCATGAAGTAGACCCAGACACCAATCAGCAACAACATCGGACCCCAACTCACCAACAGAGTCATCAGCAGCGAGCCCTCCTCGCGTGGCTTGACGTCAAACTTGACGCCGTTGGCGA
>JANMYG010000776.1:0-2722 GCA_031381865.1 Betaproteobacteria bacterium
GCGCCAACGCTTACCTTGACCGGCAGCCCTACTTCCAGACCATGGAACAGCTGCTGGTGCGCGAGACGGCGGTGCATTTCATCGACAGTTTTCGTTACCTGATGGGTGACGTGGTCGCGGTGACCGCGCGGCTGCGCCGCCTGAACCCGGTGATCGCCGGGGAAGACTCGGGCCTGATCATCCTCGAATTCGGCGATGCCGCGACCGGGCTGTTCGACGGCAACCGGCTCAATGACCACGTGGCCGAAAACACCCGGCGCACCATGGGAGAGATGTGGCTCGAAGGCGAGCGCGGTGTGTTGCGCCTGGACGGCGAGGCCCGCCTGTGGTGGAAGCCGCACCACGGCGGCGAGGTCGAGCACGATTACCCGGTCGCCTACCCCGGCGCCTTCGGAGGTGCCTGTGCCTCGCTGCAGGCCCATGTGCTGGCGCACCTGCGCGGTGGCGCAGCGCTGGAAAACACGGCCGCCGACTACCTCGCCAACCTGCGCGTGCAGGCGGCGGTGTACCACTCCCATGCCAGCGGCCAGCGCGTCACGATGGCACATTTCGATCCCCTACCCACCCCCTGAAGGAGACACCCATGAAACGTTTCACCCTTGCCGCCGTGGCCGCCGCCACGATGGTCCTGTCGATGCCGGCACTGGCCCAGACCGTTCTGAAATTCAGCCACACGGACCAGCAGGCCGGTGCGCGACAGGCGGCTGCCACGCTGTTCGCCAAGAAGGTCGAGGAGCTGACCCAGGGGCGCTACAAGGTGCAGGTGTTTTGCTGCAGCCAATTGGGAAACGACCCGAAGAATATCGAGCAGCTGGCGCTGGGCGGCATCGACTTCACGGTCTCAGGCACCGGCTCGTACGCGCCGCATGTACCCACGTTGAACCTCACTGCCTTGCCTTACCTGGTGGAGAGTTATGCGCAGGGCTGGAAGCTGTATGACGAATCGAAGTGGTTGAAGGACCAGTTCGACAAGGCGCCGGCCAAGGGTTTCCGGTTTCTGGCGACCTGGGAGGCCGGTTTTCGCAGCATGACCACCAAGGACGCGCTCAACTCGCCGGACGACGCCAAGGGCAAGAAGCTGCGTACGTTCCCCAACGAAATGATGCGCTGGACGCTGGAGGCGATGGGTTTCAACATCCAGATCATGCCGCTGCCCGAGGTCTACCTGGCGATTCAGCAGGGTGCAGTGAGCGGCCAGGAGAACCCGGTCGACACCATCTATTCGAACAAGTTCTACGAGGTGGCGCCGCATGTGACTCTGACCAACCACGTCTACAGCCCGATCCCGCTGACCATCGCAGAGAAGACCTGGCAGAAGTTTTCGGATGCCGACAAGAAGGCGGTGACAGAAGCAGCGCAGATCGCGGCCAAGTTCAGCCGCACCATGATCGCCGGCAATGACGACAACCAGCTCAAGGAGATGGCATCCAAGGGCGCCAAGATCAATGCCAAACCCAACATGGCGGCGTTTCGCTCAGCGGTGCAGCCGGTGTACGCCAAGGCCAGGGAGAAGTACGGCGCCGACGTCGACACATTCATGAAGGACGCCGAGGCGGTGCGCAAGGCAGTGAAGTAACCCCATGGCTGCGCTGCTGTCGCCGGTTGCTGCCGCGCCGTTGCCGATTCGCCTGTTGGGGCGCCTGGTCGACTGGACCGTGATCGGCATCGGATCGGTGATGGTGGTACTGGTGTTCGTGAATGTCAGCCTGCATATCGTCAGCAAGGACCTGGCATGGGTCACCGAGCTGGGTGAACTGATGATGGTCTGGGTCACGTTTCTCGGAGGCGCGTGTGCCGCGCAACGCGGCGCGCACATGACGATCACCGAATTCATCGACAAGCTGGAGCCCGCGCGCCGGCGCTGGGCTGATGCGGCGGTGCTGGTGGTCTGCCTGGTGATGTTGTTGGTATTGGTTCGGTATGGATGGTCGCTGGTGGCGGGAAACTGGGGCAACGAGCTGACCGTGCTGGCCTGGCCGATGGCCATCCAGTACATGGGCATGGCCGTGGGTTGCACGCTGATGGCGGCTTTCGTGGGCTTCGACCTCTGGCAGGTTTTGCAGGGTGTGCCGCGCGAGCTGCGCTACCCGGCGTCGGAGTGACCCGGCATGTTGGCGCTGACTCTTTTTGGTGTTTTCTTCTTGATCGCGCTGGCAGGTGTGCCGTTGTTGTACGCCATCCTGGTGACCACGGTCGGTGTGATCTGGATCGGCGGGCTCGGCCATCCGATGGAGACGATCTTCCTGTCGTTCATCGGCGGTGTGGAACCCTTCATCCTGCTGGCGGTGCCGCTGTTCATCTTTGCCGGCGAGTTGCTGGCCCAGGGCGGCGTCGGCAAACGCATCGTCGAGTTTGCGCGGGTGCTGTTCGGCTGGCTCCCGGGTGGCCTGGGTGTGGTGACGGTCGTGAGTTGCACCCTGTTCGGCGGGGTTTCCGGCTCGGCCATCGCCGATACCGCAGCCATTGGTTCGTTGGTGATTCCGGCGATGGTGGCGCGCGGTTATTCCCGTGGTTTCGCCGCCGCGCTGCTGGCGGTGGCCGGCACGATCGCGCTGCTGATGCCGCTGTCGATACCGTTCCTGATCTACGCCTTCATATCCGGCGTGTCGATGCGCACGCTGTCGATGGCCGGCTTGCTGCCGGCGCTGGCCTCCGCGCTGGCGCTGATCTGCGTGTGCATGTGGCACGGCCGGCGCACCGGATGCGACAACGGCGAGGGGCG
>JANMYG010000787.1:0-8754 GCA_031381865.1 Betaproteobacteria bacterium
GCGTTTCGCCGCCGCATCCAGATGTTGCTGCAGGACGCGGTGGCGTCGCTCTCGCCGCGCATGACGATCGGTCGCGCCTTGCATGAACCGATCGCGATCCACGACCTGCCGCGCGACGAAGCCGGCGCACGGCTGCAGGCGATCCTCCAGCGGCTGGGTCTGCCCGCCGACGTGCTGGCGAAGTTTCCGCACCAGATCTCGGGCGGCCAGGCGCGCCGCGTCGGGGTGGCGCGGGCGCTGGTGATGCAGCCGCAGATCATCCTTGCCGACGAACCGACCGCCGGCCTGGACGTGTCGGTGCAGGGCGAACTGCTCAACCTGCTGCTCGACCTGCAGCAGGAGTTCGGCCTGACCTACCTGCTGGTGAGCCACAACCTCAATGTGATCCGCCGCGTGACCGGCCGCACGGCGGTCATGTATCTGGGGCAGATCGTGGAGGAAGCCCCGACGCGCGTGTTGTTCGAGCGGCCGGCCCATCCGTACTCGGCCGCGCTGCTGTCCACCAACCCGGCCATCGACCCGGCACAGCGTGCGCGGCGCATTGTGTTGCAGGGCGAGATACCGAGTGTGGTCAACCCGCCCGCGGGCTGCCGTTTCCATACCCGCTGTCCGGTGGCGCAGCCGCGTTGCAGCGCCGAGGCGCCAGCGCTGGCGGCCATCGGCCCCGGGCGCCGGGTGCGTTGCCATTTCCCGTTTTCGCTCGATCCGACCCGATGAAGACAATCACCGATTTTCCGCGCGCCGTGCGCGAGATCATGACGGCCTGGATACCGATGCCCGACGGCACGCGGCTGGCCGCGCGCATCTGGCTGCCGGTGGACGCCGACAGCGACCCGGTACCGGCGCTGCTGGAGTACCTGCCCTACCGCCGGCGCGACGGCACGGCCGTGCGCGACTCGATGACGCAGCCCTATCTGGCGGGCCATGGTTATGCCGCGGTGCGGGTCGACATCCGCGGCACCGGCGACTCCGAAGGGCTGATGCTGGACGAATACGAGCCGGCGGAAATACACGACGGCGTGGCGGTGGTCGCCTGGCTGGCGCGCCAGGTCTGGTGCAACGGCAAAGTCGGCATGTGGGGCATCAGCTGGGGCGGCATCAACGCACTGCAGGTGGCGGCGTTGCGGCCGCCGGCGCTCAAGGCGATCCTGCCGATGGGTTTCGCGCACGACCGCTACAACGGCGACTGCCATTTCATGGGGGGTTGCATGCTGGAGGGCAATACCAGCTGGGGCGGCACCTTGTTGTCCGGCAACGCGCGCCCGCCCGATCCGCTGGTGGTGGGCGAGCGCTGGCGTGCCATGTGGCTCGAGCGGCTGGAGCACACCACGCTGCCGCTGGCGAACTGGCTGGCGCACCAGCGCCGCGACGACTACTGGAAACCCGGTTCGGTGAGCGAGGACTATGGCCGCATCCAGGCCGCCGTGTACGCCGTCAGCGGCTGGCAGGACAGTTATTCGCGCAACCTGTTGCCGCTGCTGGAACACCTGCGCGCGCCCAAGAAAGGGCTGATCGGCCCGTGGGCCCATGCCGTGCCGCACATGGCCCGGCCCGGTCCGGCGATCGGTTTCCTGCAAGAGGCGCTGCGCTGGTGGGACCACTGGCTCAAGGATGTGGACACAGGCATCATGGACGAGCCGATGCTGCGGGTCTGGATGGGCGACTGGGTCAGGCCGGCCAAACTGGTGGGCGACTGGCCGGGGCGCTGGGTCGCCGAAACCGCGTGGCCGGGGACCGGAATCGTTCCTACTGCGTTCGCACTCAATGCCGACGGCCTGGGCGCAGTTGCCGGCGCCGCTGGCGACTTGAGGCTGCACAGTCCGCAGACGACCGGGCTGCGTGCCGGGTACCAGTGTTCCTACGGTCTGGGCCCGGACCTGTCGGACGACCAGCGCACCGACGACGTCCACAGCCTGTGTTTCGACAGCCCGCCGCTGGACACGCGGCAGGAAATACTGGGTGAACCGTGGGTGGAGCTGGAGCTGGCGTGCGACCAGCCGCAGGCGCTGCTGGCCGTGCGTCTGTGCGACGTGGCGCCCGACGGCAGCTCGCTGCGCACCAGTTACGGGTTGCTCAACCTGTCGCACCGCGACGGGGATGTGTGCCCGACGCCGTTGGAGCCGGGGCGGCGCTACCGGGTCAGGGTCGACTTGTGTGGCATCGCTTATGCGTTTGCCGCCGGACACCGGATCCGGCTGGCGCTCTCGAACGCCTACTGGCCGATCGCCTGGCCCTCACCGGTGGCCAGCACCATCACGCTGCGCACCAGTGTGAGCCGGCTGCATTTGCCGCTGCGCGCACCACATGCGCGCGATGCGGCCCTGGCGCCTTTCGGCGAGCCGCAAGGCACCGCCGCGCTGGCGCTGGTCGAAACCCGAGCGCGCGCGACCGGACGCTCGCTGGACCGGATCGAGGAGCACCTGGGCGAGCAGCGGATCGACCTGGTGCGCACCCGCGACCGCGGCGCCTGGCGCACCACCGACACCGATGTGGACTACGACACCCGGGGCGAACTGCGTTTTTCGATCCAGGCCGACGACCCGTCGACGGCCGCGCAGGAACTCGCATTGACCACGACCATGGGGCGCCCGGGGTGGCGCATCCGCACCGAGGTGTCGACACGCATCGGCTGCACCGCGGAGGCTTTTCTGGTGCAGGCGCGGCTCGATGCATGGGACGGCGAAGAACAGGTGTTCAGCCGCAGCTGGGATATGCAGATACCGCGCGACAACCTGTAGTCAGGTCCCGCCCAGGCGCGTGTCCATCGGATAGGTGGACAGGTTTTCGACGTGGTTGTCATGCACCAGGTACTGGTTCTCGAGCTTCACGCCCTGGCCGGCGGCGGGTGAGCCGACGTAACTCTCCAGGCAGACCACCATGCCCGGCTCGATCCGGCCGTCCAGCGGATACGGTTCGCCGGGCTCGCAATGCGGGATGTTGGGGAACTCGCCGGCCAGTCCGAGACCATGGCCGATGAGCCCGTAACGGTAGGGGCGGTATTCGTCCGGGCAGGGCCAGGCCCGCTCGGCCAGTTCCCGAAACGCCAGCCCCGGCCGCAGCAAAGCGGCGTTGCAGGCCAGCTGTTCCTGCGCCAACTGGTAGAGCTGGCGCTGTACCGGCGCCGGCGCACCGTCGCCGCACAGGAAGGTGCGCGACAGGTCTGCGGCATAACCTTCATAACCCTGCGCATCGGTGTCCAGGCACAACAAATCGCCGTGTCGTACCACCCGGCTGCCGGACTCCTGGAAATACGGGAAGGTGCGCGGACCACTCTGGCACAGGCGCGTGGTCAGGTACTGGCCGTCCTTCTGCATCAGGTCGAACCACAGGTGGCCCCAGACCTCGTTTTCGGTGCGTCCGGGCTGCAATGCCGCTTCGAGCCCCGCCACGCCCTGCTCGACGCGGCGCAGCGCCTCGCGCACATAGGGGATCTCGATCGGCAATTTGACGCCACGTGAGCGCACCAGCGCCTCGTCGGCATCGCGCAGGTGAAAACCCTGCCGGCGCAACGCGTCCATGGCTGCCAGCGGGAAACGGTCGACGCCGATGCTGTCGATGGCCGGGTCGACCGAGCGCAGCGTGTCTGCGATGTCGGCGGCAAAACGCGTGCTGGCCTGCGCCACCGCACCGCCGGCGCCCAGAAAACCGGTGCCGATCGCCTGGCGGATGTGGGTCACGGTCGGCAGGTCGGCCGCCAGGTGCGCGCAGCCGGCGTATTCGTACAGGATGCACGGGCCGGACTCGAATACCAGCAGGTAACGCGAGGGCGAACGCAGCGCGAAGATCTGCATGTTGCGCGCGCCGGTGGCATAGAAGATATGGTTGGCATCCATCACCAGCAGGGCTGGCATGCCGGTCTGCCGCATCACGCCGCGCAGGCGCTCCAGGCGCGCCAGGTACAGGGCGTGGCGCTGCGACTCCAGCCTGGCCGGCGACCAGGCGCTGGCCCAGGTCGGACCGTCCACGGGCGGGGCTGGTGCGGCGGTTGCCATGTGCGCGCGGGGCGGGCTGCGTGGTAGTGCCCGCGGCCTACAGCGTGGCGCAGCTGAGCGCCAGGGCCTGGTCGCGCATGTCGAGGCAGACCTGGTAGGCCGGGTAATCCAGCGCCTCGAAGCCGGTGATGAACAGGTCCTGGCGCACCTGCGCCAGCGCCGGGTCCAGCACCAGCTGCTGCAGTGCGGCACGCAGTGTCGCCAGTGTGGCATCACTCGTTCCAGCCGCCGTGACCAGGGGCAGGCCGGGGTAGGGCGGGCTCTGGTCGAGCACGCGGATGTGCCGCGTCAGCTCCGGGCTGTACCTGGCCAGGCAGGCCAGGCTGACACAGTCGATCGAGGCGATGTCGGCCAGCCGGTCACGCACGGCGGCCACCGACCGGTGGTGCGCGCCGGTTGCCAGCCGGCCACCGAAGAAGCTGCCACCGACCGCCAGCGGCGCCACCATCGCGCGCAGGCTGTTGTAGCCCGATTGCGATTCGGTGCCGTTGTACGCCAGCGTTCTGCCGCGCAGGTCGGCCAGGGTGGTTGCGGGGTCGTCCGTGCGCACCACCAGCTGGCTGCGGTTGAGCACGCCGTGGCAGCCCGGTGCGGCGTAGTGGAAGGCGCCCACGACGCGCACCTTGTCCGTGAGCAGTGTCACGAGCGGATAACCGCAAGTCTGGCTGAGCAGCAGGTCCGGGGCCTGCCACAAGGCGAGGCAATCCGCCGGCCAGCTCAGGCCGGGCGGCACCCCCGGCACACCGGCATCCGCCAGGCGTGCCGCCAGCGCGCGCCAGAGCGCCTCCACCTGGCTTGGGTTGCTGTCGTACATCGGCAACGCCGCCCGCAGCGGCGCGGCGCCCGGGTCAGACATAACCGGGTGCTGCTTCGAAACCCGGATGCACCGGCGAGTCGACCGGTCTGAAGGCGTAGCGGAGCAACACGTGGCCGTATCCGGGCAGATGGAAGCCGTCGTTGCGGCGCAGGAATCCGGCGCGGTCGGCCCGGTAGACCGCAGGTATGCGGTACCAGGGCAGCGACGGCTGGTCGTGGTGCACCGCGTGGTAGTTGTTGTTCAGGTACAGCAGGCGCCATGCCAACGCGGCGTCGTTGATCACGATGCGGTGCGCCGGGTTCGCGGCCGGGCGGTGTTCATAAAAGGAGCGCAGCATCGCCAGGCTCAACGCCGGGTAGGCGATCCCGAACAGGTAATGCAGCGGGGAAATGCCGGCCTGCAGATGGACCCACCACAACATCAGCACCAGCAATGCCAGGTGCACCGACCAGGTGCGCACACTCGCCAGGCCGCGCCGGCGCGGGCCGGTCACGATATCCGCCCACACCTCGGTGATGGCCACGGCCGGGCCCAGCAGCAATCGACCGGCGGCGGTTCGCAGCGCCCAGCGCAGGGCGCGGTGCAGCCGCCACAAGCGCGCATAGTGCTGCGGCTGCAGGTAGTTGCATTCGGGGTCGACGCCGGGCGTGGTCAGCGATTCGTCGCGGTGGTGGGCCAGATGGCTGTCGCGGTAGATGTCGTAGGGGTACCAGGCGCTGATCGGAAACAGGCCGAGCAGGCGGTTGAAGGCCTTGCTGCGGGTGGGGTGGCCGTGCAGCAACTCGTGTTGCAGGCTCATGAACCAGGCGCCCACGAGCACCAGCGCGCCATTGGCCAACCATGCCGGCAGCCACCGGTAGTAGCTGATCAGCGCCACCCAGGCGCCATAAACGGCGAACACGAGCAGCCAGGTCGGCCATTCGAAGCCATTGCCGCGTCCGGCCGACCGGCGGGCGCCACCTTCGTTGCCAACGGTCGCAGCCGCCGCGCCGGCGGTCGCGCCCGGCCCGACGAGCCCGTGGCTGGCCCGTGTTTCGACCAGCGTGGGCGAAAGACCCGGCAACTCGCCCGCAACCCGGCCACCGGGCGATGCCTGTGGCAGCTCGATCGGTCTGGCGGAGATATGACGGATTTTCATGCAGCGGTGTCTGGATTGGCCGGCTGGATCAGTCAAGAAATGAGTCCTTCTCATACTTGAATAATGTTTGGCTGTGGGAATTCTATACTCGGGTCAAATAACTATGGGGTAGGAATAGTCATGCCAAACATTCATGAAACGCATGGATCAGACGTCCACCTGTTCCATCGGCGCTTGCCGCCGCTGCATGCGCTGACGGTGTTCGCCGCTGCCGCGGCGTCCGGCAGTTTCAGCCGTGCGGCAGAACTGCTGTGTGTCACCCAGGGGGCGGTCAGCCGCCAGATCCAGCAACTCGAGAAGTACCTGGGGTGTCCGGTGTTCGTGCGGCACAAGCGCGGCCTCGCACTGACGGCCGAAGGGCAGTTGCTGCTGCCGGTGGTGGACGACGCGTTGGGCCGGCTCGCCGGCGCCTGCGACAGCCTGAAAACCATCGGCCAGGTGCTGGTGCTGCGCATGCCGCCGACGTTCACGGCGCGCTGGTTTCTGCCGATCCTGCCCGGGTTGCGCGCACTGCTGCCGGACGTGGACGTGCGCATCACCACCTACGACGCGTGGGAGCCCGAGTTCGAGCGCTCGGACGTGGACGCGGCGGTGGTGCAGGGACGCGGCGTGTGGTTGGGGGTGGAGGCGGTGGCACTCATGGCCGAAGTGCTCAGCCCGGTGTGCTCGCCGCAACTGGCGGCGCAAATCCGCTCGCCCGCGGACCTGCTCGCATTGCCGCTGCTGCATTGCGACCCGCTCGATGGCTGGCCGCGCTGGCTGCACACCGCCGGGGTGGAGAACAAGGAGGCGCGCCGCGGCCAGACCTTCGACACACTGGACCTGGCGCTGGCAGCGGCAACGCGTGGACAGGGGGTGGCGATCGGCGACCTCAACCTGGTGCGCGAAAGCCTGCGCGACGGGATCCTGGTGGCGCCTTTCACACAGACCATCGACCAGGGCCTGTCCTATTACCTCGTGTACCCGCCGGACCGGGCCCAGCAGCCGAAGATACGCATCCTGCGTCAATGGCTCACCGAGAGCGCCGGTCGTGCCGCGGCGCCTGGTTAGCATCGGGCAGCGAATCGCCACCCAACCCAGCAGCACGCCATGCCGCGCAAGCACGAATCCAGTCCCCAGGAGATCCACTTCCTGCTGTTGCCGGAGTTTTCGATGATGGGTTTCGTCTCGGCGATCGAACCGCTGCGGGTCGCCAACCGCTTCCGCGCAAACTCCTACCGCTGGCACATCCTGAGTTGTGACGGTGGCCCCGCGACCGCCAGCAACGGCATGTCGCTGAACGCCGAGGGCTCGTTTCTCGACGCCCGCGGTGTCGGGATGCTGTTCGTGGTGGCCGGTTTCAACCCGCTGGACTACGACCGCCCGGCCCTGTCGGCCTGGCTGCGTGCGGTGGCGCGCTCGGGCGCGACACTGGGGGCCATCGACACCGGGGCGTTCCTGCTGGCGCAAGCCAATTTGCTCGGCAGCGAGCCGGTCACGCTGCACTGGGAAGCGCAGGCGGCGTTCGCCGAACGTTATCCCGCGATCACAGTGACCAAGGAATTGTTCGAGCTGGGGCGCCGCTGCATCAGCTGCGCCGGCGGCACGTCGGCGATCGACATGATGCTGGCCCTGATCGCCCAGGCGCATGGGCGCGAACTGGCGGCGCAGGTGTCGGAGCAGTTCGTGCTGGGCCGCATCCGCAGCCGCTCGGACCACCAGCGCATGGAGATCGCCGCGCGTTACGGATTGCACAACCCCAAGGTGGTGCAGGTGGTCAAGCTGATGCAGGAGCATATCGAGGACCCGCTGTCGGCCGACGACCTGGCCGGCATGATCGAAGTCACGCGGCGCCAGCTGGAGCGCTTGTTCAGCGCGCACCTGCACGACACGCCGGCGCGTTTTTACGCCGGAGTGCGGCTGGACCGGGCGCGCGAATTGCTGCAGCAGACCGACATGGGCATCCTGGCGGTCGGCGTGGCCTGCGGCTTTGTGTCGTCGTCGCATTTTTCCCGGGCCTACCGTACACGCTTCGGGCGCAGCCCCAAGGCCGACCGGGGCGAATGATGGCGACCTTGAGGGGGTCATGCAAGTGCGTTGCGACCGCCCTGCAGCAGGCGGGCAACGGGCACCTGACCATCTGCGACGGTCTCGCGCACCACGGCGACCCGATGCGCCCGGTGCGGCGCTATGTCAATTCAAGTAATTGATGTGGCGATAACCCAATGCGCCTTTACTAAGGGATTGTCTGGATGCCTCAGGCACGGCGTGCTGCGTTACCATGATTCAAGAGTGCAAAGCTGGTTGCCCTCGGGCTGCCCGAAATTGTCCATCGCCTGCGGTGGCGTGGATCGGGGAACTGTTATTCGACTTGATTGGAGAACCTCACAAATGGCAATGAACGAAACCACCACGGAATCGGGCATCATCCTCGACCGCCGTCAAATCATCACCGGCGCCGCAGCGCTGGGCCTGTCCGCAACCTTCGGTGCCATGCCTGTGATGGCGCAGGGCACACCCAAGAAGGGCGGCACGCTGCGCATGGGCATGGAAGGCGGTTCGCCGTCGGACAGCCTGGATCCGCTCACCTACGCCGACTCGATCCCGATCAACATGAGCCTGATGCTCTGGAACAACCTGATCGAAGTCAACGACAAGGGCGATGCCACCGGGGAGTTGTTCGAGAAATGGGACGTCAAGCCGGGCGCGGCCGACTGGACCTTCTACATCCGCAAGGGCATCACCTTCACATCGGGCAAGACGCTCGACGCCGACGATGTGATCTATTCGCTCAACATGCACCGCGGCGAGACCAAGTCGCCTGCCAA
>JANMYG010000566.1:0-2551 GCA_031381865.1 Betaproteobacteria bacterium
GGCGCCGCTTCATGGTGACCGAAAAAGGCGTGACGCTGGTAACGCCCGAGATGCTCGGACAACGCATGCGGCGCGACTCGGGCAGCCCGGATACGCCCGACACGAGTTATTGAAGGCGACGACATGCTCAAGCTGCTGATAGCGGTGGACGGTTCAGCCTATGCCCTGCGTGCGATCGAGGCGGTGGCGCGGCTGGCGCAACAGACCATCGAGTTGCAGGCCGTGCTGCTCAACATGCGCGAAGGGCCGGCCTATTACGGCGAGCTGCCGCCGTTCGACCACGAGTCGATCGAACAGGCGCAGCGCCAGCAGCAGGAGGCCGTGTTGCACGCCGCGCTGGCGCATGCGCGCAGCTGCGGGTTGCAACGGGTGTCGGCCCAGGCGATGCAAGGCATGGCGGCGGCGGAAATCGTGCGCGCGTCGCGCGAGCACGCGGTCGACCAGATCTGCATGGGCACCCATGGCCGCGGGCCGTTCGGCACCCTGTTCCTCGGGTCGGTGGCCCAGCGTGTACTCCATCTCGCCGAAGTGCCGGTGCTGCTGGTGAAGTAGCGACCGCGCGCGGATCGGCGGGTCTGGCCTAGAACTCGACCCGGTAGTCCAGCGGCCAGTGTTTCGAGAGTTCGACCAGCAAGCGTTTGTCGGCGCCCGGCGCGTCGTAGTGCCAGACGGCGGCGGCGGTTTGCAGCTTGCCCAGCCTGGTGGGCCGGATGTTCACGCCGCGCACCGGCAACTCGCGTGCCTCCAGCGCCTCGGCCTGGGCGCGCTGCGACGGATCGTCGCCAAAGAACAACCAGTGGCGGATGAACTGGTCCTGCAGCCGCACTAGTTCATGGCACAGCGGCTCCGGCACGGGGGGCGGGTGCGCAAGCGGCAGGTCCGCGCCCGCGCTGCGTTCCACCCACGGCCCGTAGATGTCGTCCTGGACCGACCGCAGCAGCCGCGTGCTTTCGTTCGCGTAGTAGTCCTGCAGCATGAAATAGGCGCCAAGGTGCTCGCCGTCGATCGCCCCGATGAACCAGCCGAAGATGTCGCGGCCCTGCGCGAACCACAAGGTCGCATACAGGAGCCCGACGCCACGCGGTGCGTAGCCAAGGTGTGCATGCGCTTGAACCATCCTGCTTCTCCTGTGGATCGTGGATGCATCGTAGGAGCCGGCGCGGCTTGCGGATTGAGCGCGATCAACCCGGTGGTCCGACGGCCAGCGCCGGGTCGCGCATCAGCCAGACCAGCCAGCGCCAAGCGCCCGGGTTGTCGCGCAGGATGCCCATCCAGCCCTGCAACTGCGTGCGCTGGTAGTTCCGGTGCGTGTCGCGGGGCTTGAGTTCGTAGGCGTGGTGCACCGCGTGCGTGATCTCGTGCAGGGCCACGATCGGCAGGTTGGTTCCGCACAGGCCCACATAGAGCTGCACCTCGCGCCGCTCGAAGTCGTACCAGCCGAACGCGTTGCCGGTCTGCGCCTTCGAGATATGGCGCAGCGTCACCGGCTTGCCGGCCACCAGGATCCGCTTGGGCATGGCGGGCGCCCGGGCCACCGCGCCGCGCAGCACCCGGTCGTATTGCACCCGGCCCGGCAAGTGCTCGCTGAGCAGCAGATTGAACCACAACCAGGCGCGCGGATTGCGCAGCGCGAACTCGACCATGCCGGTGGCGAAGCTGTGGGTATAGGCTTCTTCGACGCAGCCCTGCTGGCAGCCCTTGCTGAAATGGCACAGCCGGATCAGGCAGGCCAGGAACGCCTGCGCGAGCCGCATCCCGCGCAGGTCCTGGCGCAGCTCGATGCGGCTGTCCTCGACATTCACGCAGGCCAGCCGTCGCCGGTCGAGCATGGTTGCGGCCTGGCGCAGCTCAACCGACAGGCGATAGGGGCCGAGTTCGACCAGAAAAGGCAGTTGCGCCGCCCAAGCGCGATCGACCGGGGCGGCCAGATGGGAAGAAAGCTTGGCCTGCTGCAATTGAAATCCTCCGAAATGTGACCAGGGGCGGCCCAGGTTAGGCCCGTTTGGTGATCCGTAGTTCCAAGGTTGCCTCGCCGCGCAAGTTGCCGGTTGCGCCGGCTCAATCCGGGCGGCGTCTGGCCGGCGACTAGAGCGTCCCATTCAAGCCGGCCCAATGCCTCGCGCGTGGCCCATAACCCATGACGAATTCATGGGTTTTGGTTTCCGTTCGCCGCCCGTAGATGTGGTTCACCATCCCGACGCCGGCCCTTGTCCAGCGAAAGGTTGTCATCCCGGTTGGAGCTGTCATCCCGGTTCAAGTTGTCATCCCGGCGAAGGCCAGGATCCACGCTTGCGCGTGTCGCCGCTCGTCGTGCCGAGTTGTCGGCCTCCCCGCGTCGCGCCAGTCGCTGCCCGGCGTGGGCTCACACTGGGGCGGTCTCCGCTGAACGCGTCGACTGCCCTGCGGTGCTCGCCCAGGGGTCGCATCGCGGAACTCGCTGCGTTCGTTGCGCTCTCTACGCTCGGACAACCGCGATAAGAATGATGACGAAGCGCGCTGCGCGCGCCGACCCGTGGGCTGTGCTCCTCGGCGCCCCAGAGATCGCCCCCGC
>JANMYG010000844.1:0-2633 GCA_031381865.1 Betaproteobacteria bacterium
CGACCGGAGCCAGCCCTGGGAGTCCGACATCGCGGTCTTCGACCGGTGTGCGCCCACGGTGGTGGTGGCGGCCCCCAGGGCCTACCTGATTCCCCAGGCGTGGCGCGAGATCGCCGAGCGGCTGGCGTGGAACGGCGTGGCCCTGGAGCGGGTCGCGCACGACCATGAGCGGCCGGCGCGCGTCTACCGCATCACCTCGGTCGGTTCGCGCGCCGTACCCTACGAAGGCCACATGTTCCACGACCAGGTGACGCTGGCCACACAGAGCGAAACCGTGCGCGCCCGTGCCGGTGATTACGTGGTGCCACTGCACCAGGCCAGCGCCCGGTATGCGGTGGAGACACTGGAGCCGCTGGCGCACGACAGCTTCTTTCGCTGGGGCTTCTTCAACAGCATCCTGGAGCAGAAGGAGCGTTTTTCTCCGTACCTGTTCGAAGACACCGCGCTCGAGATGCTCGACGCCGAGCCCGCATTGCGGGCCCAGTTCGAACAGTGGAAGATCCAGCACCCGGAACTGCTGGCCGACCAGGACGCCGTGCTCGGGTTCCTGTTCGCGCACGGGCAACGCTTTCGCGAACCCACGTGGCGCCGTTATCCGGTGGCGGGGCTGTTGTAGATCGTGGCAACCGCCCTGGAGATCGATGGCGCAAATTGTCAGTACGTTGTCCGGACGTTATGTTATAAACGCCGCACCTGAAAGGATCCACAGTGACCGCCGCAAGCCACTCCAAATCCGAGCGCATCGATGTGCGCGCCAGTGCAGCCGTGAAGCAGCTCCTGCAAGAGGCGTCGCGTGTGACGCACAAGAACGTGAGCGAGTTTTTGTTGGATGCGGGCGTCGCTGCCGCCACCCAGACCTTGGCCGATCGGACCCGCTTTGGCCTGCCCTCTGACAAGTGGCGGGAGTTTCAGGCGGCCCTGGACCGCCCCGTCAGCGCCAAGCCCAAGTTGCGCAAACTGCTTTCCAAGCCGGGGTTGCTTGGTTGAGTTCGCAGGCATATGAGCCAGTTCGCAAACTGGCCGCTACGGACGCCGTCGCGTCCTTCGATTGCGGTCATCCTGCGCTGAATCAGTTCTTGCAGCGTTTTGCGCTCGTCAACCAACAATCCAACAGCGCCCAAACCTACGTATGTTGCCACTCGGGTTCGGTGGTCGGTTATTACAGCTTGGCCGTAGGCAGTGTCGATCCGGCAACGGCGGCCCCCAGGGTGGTCAAAGGCATTGCCAGACACCCTGTGCCGGTCATGATCCTGGCGCGGCTTGCTGTTGATTTGCAGCACCAGGGTGTCGGCCTTGGCCAAGCCCTGCTCAAGGATGCATTGAAACGCACCGCGCAGGCAGCAGATATTGCGGGCATCCGCGCACTACTGGTGCACGCCAAGGACGATTCTGCGCGGCAGTGGTACCTGAACTGGGAGTTCGAGCCCAGTGCTTCCGACCCCTTTCACTTATTCCTGCTGGTGAAAGATTTCAAGGGCGTCGCGGGCACCCGCTGAAGCGACCAGCTTGAGACGGTCTTCCGTGTGCAGGCGGGTCTGGCTGGTCCGCGGCGCTGTCAAGACGCCACGGGCAGATACGGCGTGATGTTCGTCAGCGCACGGTCCACGTACTGTTCCTTTTCACCGACCGGGGCCACGTAAAACACCGCAGCCTTGGCTGCGTCGATCCCCTCCAGGCGCGCGATGACCCAGGCCGCCAGGTACTGGGACGACAGGCACCCCCCGGCCGTGGCTACGTTGCCATCGGCGTAGAACGGCTGGTTCAAGACATCCACCCCGGCGTCCTGCACCCACGGCTTGGTGGTCAGGTCGGTACACGCGGGAATCGCCTTCAGGAAACCCAGCTTGGCCAGCATCAACGTGCCCGAGCACTGCGCGCCGATCAGCTGCCGTGACGGGTCCAGCTGCAACTGCCCCATCACGCCGGGGTCATTGGCGATGTCGCGGGTTTTCATGCCGCTGCCGAATAACACGGCGTCTGCTTCGCAGGCCTCGGCCAGTGTCGATTGGGCATGCACGGTCACGCCGTTCATGGAGGTGACTGTGGGTGTCGGACAGCACAGGGTTACCCGCCAGTCCGGTTTCTTGATGCGGTTCAAGATGCCGAAGGCGATCAGCGAGTCGAGTTCGTTGAAGCCGTCGAAGGTGAGGATGGCGATGTGCATGGGGGGACTTTAACTGGCAGGAGGCAGGCGCAGCACGGCCAACGTGGACGCAGTCAATCAAGGCCTTGAAGTGCAGGGCCGGAACCGACAGTTGATCGCTCGCGTCGACCGGGCCAGCCGCAACACCGAAAACAAACACCTCAAATCGACACCAATTGCCGCACACCATCCGCCTGCATCGTCGCCCCCTGCCCGCGCGCGATGACCTCGCCGCGCTGCATCACCAGGTAGTCGTCGGCCAGTTCCTCTGCGAAATCGTAGTACTGCTCCACCAGCAGGATGGCCATGGTGCCGCGGTCGGCCAGCATACGGATCACGCGGCCGATGTCCTTGATGATGCTGGGTTGGATGCCTTCGGTGGGTTCGTCCAGGATCAGCAGCTTGGGGCGCGCGGCCAGGGCGCGCGCGATCGCGAGTTGCTGTTGCTGGCCGCCGGACAGGTCGCCGCCGCGGCGGTCGAGCATCTGCC
>JANMYG010000030.1:0-5418 GCA_031381865.1 Betaproteobacteria bacterium
ACACATTCACGCTAAAAAAAGACCGAATCAGACGGCCTTCTCCAGCTACAACGGCATGAAAACGGGGATTTAGTGGCTATGAAAACGGAGGAACTTCAGCTTAAGGGCTACCGATCGTGCAAGGCGACCGGTCGCGCGCGCCCGGCGCCCGTCTCCCGGCAGGATTTACCGTCAGCTTGGGAACAGGTCCGCATGCGGACCGGCTACGCTACTGCGCCAAGGCGCCGAGCACGATCAATAACGCAACCAGCACCACGGTGGACACGAGGTGGGTCAACAGGAAACTGTGCAGGCTCTCTGCCTGGCATCGCAACACGAACAGCCAACCGCGCAACGCCAGGCATTGGTCCCGATGCTCTCCCAGGGCGAACAATTCCATCGGCAATGAATCCGCGCTGTCGTCAGTCGATGACGTGTCCCAGCGCCGGATTGGACAGGTTTTGCGACTCAAAGTGGGTCTTTCAATGCGGTCGAACAACCGGCTGGGCAAGTGAACCACGGCCATGATGTCACCCCATCAGGCAAGGCGGGATCGACCGGCATGGCATTCACGGGCCGGTGAAACAACGGGTTCCGGTCGCATTTGCACCGGCGTGACTTGCGCAGCGGCGAGGACCGGGTCGGGTTGCCGGTGTCGGGCAAGCTGGCGCGCCATAGTCGTGCGCAGTTGGTCCAACGCCTCCACGCAATCCAGAATGCCGGTCCGGGCCCGACCCAATTGCGCGTCGGCCGTGCCATCTGCGGTCCGGGTGTTTGCGTCCGCGAGCGTCGAACCGAGTCGTGCCAGAACAGCGCGGAATAGGACATCCCAATCCTCGGTCGCGATGTCCGACAAAACGCCAGCTTGCGCGTCCTGCGGGCCAACGGCAGCCGCCCGCAGGGCCAGGCATTTCTCGCTGCGGTACTTGGACGCCAGCGCCGACAGCGCCCCGTGCGCCAAGTCGTGGAACTTGGAAAGGCGGATGGAAGCGAGTATGACCATGTCTTGACTCCGTGCCGGCATCTTTGCATGGTAGCCACATCCCCGGGTCAATCTGTTCGGTATCGAACAGATCTCATTGATCCAAATCAACGGTCGGTCGCGTCCGGTAATACATCCTTATTACTGACTGCTTCTGGCTTTTGCCAACCCCCGGGAGATACCGTGCCACCACGCAACCCGCGTCGTCCGCAAATGGACAAACGCTTCATGTCCGGAGAGCACCACCGTACCGTGTCCGCGCCGCAGACGCCGAGGCAAAACCAGATTCTTGCAGCGCTGCCATCGGAGGATTACGAGCGTTTGCTGCCGCACCTGCATTCCGTGGTGTTGTCGGCGGGGTCGACCGTGCACAGCGCTGGTGCGCCGGAAACCGACGTGTATTTCATCACCGCCGGCATCGTCACCAAGTGTTTTCTGCTGGAGAACGGCGAGTCGGCGGAATTCGCGCTGGTCGGTAATGAAGGCCTGATCGGCATCGCACTGGTCCTGGGTGCCGGAAACACCCGAAGCCAGGCCCTAGTGACTTCGCCCGGGCACGCCTACTGGCTGCGCGGCGATGTGCTGACAAACGAGTTTGAACGCAGCAGCATGCTGCGGCATGTGCTGTTGCGTTACACCCAGGGGCTGATCGCGCAGATTACGCAGACTGCGGTGTGCAACCGGCACCACTCGCTGGAACAACGTCTGTGCCGCTGGATCCTGTTGTGCCTGGATCGGCTGCCTTCGAACGAACTCAAGATGACCCAGGACCTGATCTCCGATGTGCTGGGCGTGCGCCGTGAAGGCGTCACTGCGGCCACTGGATCACTGCAGGAAGCGGGACTGATCCATTGCAGCCGCGGCAGGATCACGGTACTCGACCGCCCGCGACTGGAAGCCCGGGCGTGCGAGTGTTATGCGGTCGTCAAGGAGGAGTACGACCGTCTGCTCCGGCCAGCAGCAAAGATGGCAGACCCGCAGGGCATGGTCCCCCGACGAGTCTGGAGTTAGTGCAGCGTTTCACGCTATCAGGCACATAAAACCGCGTCTTTTCGGCCATGGCGGCGTTGCAAATCCTCGCGATACCTACGGGTATCGCTGTGGTTTGCTCCTTGCCCTGACCAAAAATTCATCGGTTTTATTTTGTGCCTTCAAGCATGAAACACTGCACTAGCTACCATATCGCGCCACTACGCAGCGCACCAAGGTGGCAGCCACGATGCAAGCCGCCGGACAGGTGCCGCATGGCCGGCATCGCGATGGCGCTGGGAATCGGTGTTTCCGCGGTACGCGCTCTGGTGCCGGGGGCGGCCCCGCAATGCGCATGACAGCGGCGGACTGTCGGGTGGACTGAAGAACGATTCGATGACCTTGGGTCGACCAGCGCAACGCACCGGCTTGTCGAATCAGACGGACCGGGAATCCCCCTCACCTCCCGTGTCCGTGGATCTCAGAGTTTGCGGGCCGCATCCTTGACAACCTCTTTGACGTCCCCAAGAGCCTTCTCGGCCTTTCCCTCGACCTGTTTCTTCAGACCCTTGGCTTGTTGTTGCTTGCTTCCAACCAATTTCCCGGCTTCCTGCTGGACTTTGCCGGCGATATCCTTGACAGAACCCTTGATTTGGCTTTTGTTGACCATGGTTACTCCGTGAGTGTTGATGGGGACTGATCAGTTCCCGAAAAGAATGCATCCCCACCCAGTATTCGAATCCAAAGCCGAAGCTTGCGTATTGAGGCAACGCAATGCCGGACCGACCCGACAACATCAGGGACGCGCCACCGGTCGGTCGCCCGACCATGACCAGCGTGGTCACGAAGTGCGCCGCCATGAACACGTGTCTGGACCAGATGCGCTGCATTTCGGCAACAAAGTTCCAAGCACCGGCCGGCGGGAAACTCGATCTGGCCCCTTCCCCGTCACCGTCTGTGTCCTGCACATCACAGTCGATTCCCTGCGATCAAACGCTACTCGGCGTCAATAGTTCAGCTGTGCCCGCCCACCCTGGGCGGCGTCCCGCAGCGCGTTGGTGATGGTGCCGGTGCTGACGGTGGCGCAGTAGCGCGCGCGCCGGCGGCGTAGCGGTCCTCGTCCTTGGGGTTCAGCGCCAGGATGCCCGGGCACCTGCCGGCGTCGGCCACGGCCATGCGGACGCGTTCCATGGCCACCTGCACCGGCGCGTCATTCCATTCCAGCGGTTCTCGTAACCCATGTTGTGCGCCAAACCATTGGCAGAAACTTCGCTCTTGCCTGGGTGCAGCTCAACTGGCGGGCATCGAGCTCGGTTTGCATCGGATGACGTGCGCCAGGGCACCTGCAGACCGGCCTCCAGGTTGCGAAGATTCGCCACTGGCCCGCGCAATACATAGCCGCTTTGTCGAACACGGGAAGCACAGGAACTACATGACAGGCCTGGCTGCCTGCCGTGGCATGCCGCAGCGGCCCGGCGCTCCCGCATGGTCCGCTGGGCGAGTGTCAGCCGGCCCGGTTTTCGAGTCGAAGAACTTTACATGTACGAAATCCCAATCAACCGGGCTCCACCGAGTTTTGGGGGCCGGGCCGTTGATTTGATTGGCACGACTGCGGGCCCTTGAGCGATGGTCCGGAAATTGCATAGGCATCGCGCACATTGTGTGTGGGTTGAGGGAATGCGCCACCGGCGCACTTCTGTCGCGGCAGGGCACGCAACCGACCCACGATCGAACTCCACTCCGAAAGGCCTTCATGCATCCACGTTTCAGACGCGCGGCACGCATCGCGTGCATTTTTTTCCTCGCGCTCACCACCAGTGCGATCAGCCTCGCCAACGTGCTCGCCAACCCGGGCTTCGAGGCGGATGCGGTGTCCGGCGCCGCGCCGTTGCCGGGCGCCAGCGGCTGGACCAGTTTCGGGACGGCAAGTACCGCTTCCGCCAGTGGCGATCCAACCCATACCGGCATTGGTTCGCTGAAACTGAGCAGCCCATCTGTTCCGAATACCCCCGGCGCGTTCCAGACCTTCGCCGCGAGTCCCGGGCAGACCTGGGACTTCCAGGGGTACATGCTGGCGCCAAGCGGCGCGATCGCCGGCAGCACCTTTGGCTTGCTCAAGATCGTCTGGCGCAATGGCACGAATGACCTCGCCATCAGTGCCATCAACATTGGCATAAGCGACCCGGACCCGGTCTTCCCGGGCATAGACGCGCAGCCGTTCCTGAACTCGGCCAGCCCGCCCGATGTATGGCAGTTTGCGCGGGCGCAAGGTGTCGCTCCTGCCGGGACCACCCAGGTCAGGTTCTTTGCGCTGTTGGTGGGCCTCGCCAACACGAACAGCGTGGCCTACTTCGACGACCTCCAGGCATCCGAAATTCCCGAACCGGGCAGCCTCGCGCTGCTGCTTGCAGGCCTGCTGGCGCTGCCGCTCGTTCGCAAGCGGCGCGCCTGATGCCGGGTTGAAGCGCGCAGACCCCGCGCTTCAAGCAGTTGCGGGAACGGCCGGGGTCGTATCAGCACCGCCCATAGATGGCGCGATGGGAAACGCCTGGGGGCAGACACCGAAGTCCACGGGAAACGCAAGTTTCAATGAAGGCTGACTTGTACCCAAGTTGTGCCGCAACTACAAACCGCTGTGCCGGCAGGCCAGCATCTCCCTGGCCCCGAAGCCCTCTATCAGGCCCCGGCTGGCACGCCCGGAGAGCGGGCGGATCCTCGAGGTGGGCACCCATGCCGTGCTGCTGGCCGCTGGCGGGCGACATGCGCGTCGGTGCGAATTGGGCCTGGGCACCGGGGAGGCAACAAGCGCGTGAACATGGACCTGCAGGAACTGGCCGACGGCACCGACGACCCGCACCACGCGCAGGGGCGCGCGGCGGCTGCAGCACGCAGCACCTGGGTCAGCGTGGGAGTGAAGAAGGATGCCGACGAGAACCATCCCTGCGGCCACCAGCGCTTCGAGACCGCCGCGTCGCTCGCGCTGGGCACCCTGTTGCTGGTCGTGGGCGCGGGCATGTCTTGGTCGGCCCCCACCTCGAGCTGGACGGCGCCATCAGTGTCGAGGCCGGCCACGCCATCGCGGTGGTGGCGCGCCAGCGCGTGCTGCAGCGGCGCCGTGTGCCCAATCGGATGACGCACATCGCTCCGTGGCGGCGTCCCGACCTGGACCATGGCGGCGCCGCGACCTCGCCGGTGCACTGACGCCCGACTTGCCCGTGCGCGATCACCTGGGTGATTGCGCCGCCGGCCTCAGGCTTTGGCGGGCAACAGGCGCTGCACCAGCGGGTGCAGCACCTTCTTCTCGGTGCCCAGCGCATAAAAGTGTTCCTCGACGCCATCACACGGCCCGACGCGGCGCACGTCATAACGCGCATTGAGCTTGTCGTCGATCAGTTCGGCCATCGGGAACAGGCCCATGCCACCGGCGCCGAACGTGGTCATCAGGGCGCTGTCCTCGAACTCGCCCACCACCCGCGGTTGCAGTCCAT
>JANMYG010000145.1:0-2797 GCA_031381865.1 Betaproteobacteria bacterium
CCGGTGTGGCACTCGGCTCCGCGGCTGTCCTCCGCCCTTGCGGGCTCCCCCTTGATGCCGCTGCGCCGAGCGCCGCACCGGCCTGATCCAACAAGCGTGGTGGGAGTGCGAGGCGCCAAAGCGCGGCTGACTTTCCTGGAATTTGAACGCTGCCTGGTATGACGCGGCGTCAGGTTCAACTATGGGAACCGTTCGCCCCGGGGTCAACTGATCCTGGGCCTGTCCAGCGCAGGCCCCTGCTCACGACGCGGCCGGCTGCGTGGGTGGTCAGCTGCCGATCGTCATGGCGCCGAGCACGAGCCCGCTTTGCACGGCGCTTGGCAACCATTGGGCAAAGTCCATCACTCCGGCTCGGTCGAGCGCCGCGGACAACGATGCGCCGTCGAGCAAGGCCTGCACGAACCCGGCCTCGGCCGCATTGCACTGGGCCACCCGCGGCTTGAAACCTTGCCGCCAGACTAAGGCGCACTCGCCTTCGCGCGCGCGCAGTTTTTCGCCCACTGCCTGCAACGACGGGCTCGCGCCCAGGTGGGCCGTGACGATGCTCGCCACCGGATAGGCGCTCGCCACCACCGCGGTGCCGCTCGACAGCAGCAGCGTCAGCGCATCCGGCGCGGTGGAGGACAGCAGCACGAAGGAAGCGGGCGCGGGCACACGGTCTGGTGCGCCGGCGGCCAGGTGCAGGGCCCACTCGACGCGTGCCACGTCGCCCAGATAGGGTTCGTCGGCGAGTTGCGTTTTGGCTTGCAGGAACGTGGCCAGCGCTTCGCCCCATTGCGCCAGGTCGCCGCGCGTGGGCGGATGGTGGTGCCAGAAATCGCGCGCCAGCAAATGGAAGCTGTCGGTACCGACCAGTTGCGCGATCACGGGGAAGCTTGCCAGCAGCGTGTGTTCGGCCAGCGCATGGGCGTTGCTGCGGTAGGCGAGCAAGCCGCGCGCCCCGGAGAAATGCGCCGCCTGCGCGGGCGGCCCGGCGGCCGGTGGATGCTGCGCCGCTGCCGGGGCGAACAGCGCGTCCAGCAACGCCTGCTGCTGGTCTGCCAGTACGCTTGCCGCCACGCCCGGTTGTTGCGCCACCCCGGCTGCGCCATTGCCGGGGCAACCTGGCGCGGTCACGCCAGCGCCTCCTGGCGCAGCCGGTCCGCGCACTGCGCCTCGTGCAGCAACACGTCGAGCGCGGGAATATCGGTGTCCCATTCGATCAGCGTGGGCAACGCGCCGAAGCGCGCCAGCGCATGCCGGTACAGCGCCCAGACCAGCGCGCAGACCCGGCTGCCGTGGTCGTCGATCACGATGTCGCCCAGGTCGGCATGGCCGGCAAGGTGGATCTCGGTCACTGCCGGTGCGGCGATCGCGTCGAGCCAGTCGCGGCAGGCGGCGAGCGGGTCGGCGGCGTCGCCCGCGATACACGCATTGAGCGCATTGACGTAGATGTTGTTCACGTCGACCAGCAGGCCGCAACCGGTGCGCCGCGCGAGCTCGGACAGGAACGCCGGCTCTGCCAGCTCCTGGTCCGGCCAGCACACATAGGCCGACAGGTTCTCGACCGAGATCGGCCGCCGCAGCCGCTCCTGCACCTGCTGCACGTTGGCCGCCATCACATCCAGCGCCTGCGCCGAGAACGGGACCGGCAGCAGGTCGGCGGCGTGCACATCGCGCAGGCCGCTGCCGGAACGGAATTTGCCGCGCGCGAAACTGGCGTGGTCGCTGACCCGCACCGGTTCGACCTGCTCGACCAGCCGCGCCAGCCGCGCCAGGTGCCATGCGTCGATGCCGGCGGCCGAACCGAGCGACAAACCGACGCCGTGCAGGCTCACCGGATAGTTCGCGCGGCCCTGGCGCAGCACTTCGAGCGCGGCGCCGCCGTCAGCGAAGAAGTTCTCCGAGTGGACTTCCAGAAAACCGATGGCGGGTTGCCTTTCGAGCAACTCGCCATAGTGGGGATGCCGCCAGCCGATGCCGGTGTGCAAACGGTCTGCAGCGCGCAAACCGTTTGCCGTGCCAGGCATGGTCGACCGCCAGTGTGGATGCGCCGGCCGGGTCAGCTCTTCTTGACCATCTTGGCTTCTTCCATGGACATGCCCTTCATGTCCTTGCAGGTGCCCTTGGCGACATATTTCCAGTCGCCCTTGTCCATATCCATCTTGGCTTTGCCGGAGCAGTCGTGGGTGCCGGCGAGGTTGGCGCAGTCGTTCTGCCCCATCTTGGCGATGCCGAAGCATTTTTCCTTTTCCTGGGCGGCCACCGGCGCGGACACCAGGGCGAGAGACATCAGGGAAGCCGCGGCGGCGGCGATCATGGCACGTTGGTTCATTGGAAACACTCCTTGAGGTTGGCAGATTGAATAGTCAGCCAGCCATTCTGTGCCGGGCGCGGAGCCCGGCGATTGACCGGCTGGTTGGGTCTTGGTCTGCGGTTGGCTGGGCTTCTTACAGCCCGACGCTCAATTCTAGGCCGCCCTACGACAACAGCTGCTTGCGCGCCCGGTGCAGGCGCACGAACAGGTTCTCCTCGCTGATCGCCAGCGCCGCGCATACGCGCTCGGTGGGCTCGTCCTGCAGCACGCGCAGGCGCATCACGTCGCGCAGCGTCGGGGGCAAGGCGTCGATGCGCTTGAGCGCCTGGGCCAGCAACTCGCGTTGTTCGGCCACTTCGTCTGGCCGCGCGTTCGGGCAGGTGATGGCCATGGCGCCTTCGTCTTCGCTCTCCAGGTCCAGGCTGTCGGTGCCCGCGCGCTGGCGCACCAGGTCGACGATCTTGTGTTTCAGGATCGCCGTCAGCCATGAACGCAATGCGG
>JANMYG010000156.1:0-6195 GCA_031381865.1 Betaproteobacteria bacterium
CTGGCACCGCGCAACCCCGGCGGGCATGCTCGGCACTGGCCACCGCGATCCAGTTGTTGTGCATGTATTACTCCTTGAGACGAAGAAGCCTGCATGCTGCGCCGGTGCTGCTGACAACGTGGTGTCAGCAGGCCCGCGTGACTGGCCCGCAAGGCTGGCCCGCGTGGTGTCGCGTGCGAATGTCGCGTGCTGCTATCACTTGCTGCTGTCACATGCCGATATCGCGTGGTTGGCCCGCACCGGGCCACGGGCTACCATGGCGCAGAACACCACCGGAGCTTCCCCATGAAACGTCTCGAAGGCAAATCGGCGCTCGTCACCGGCGCGGCCAGCGGCATCGGCCGCGCCGCCGGCATCCTATTTGCGCAGCATGGCGCGCGCGTGGTGCTGGTCGACCGCGCGCCCGAGGTGGCGGCCACGGCCGATGCGATCCACCATTTCGGCGGCCACGCGGTGGCGCTGGTTCGGGATGTGGCGCAGGAAACCGACGTGGCCGATTTCGTCCAGGCCGCGGTGCGTGAACATGGCGGCCTCGACATCTGTTTCGCCAACGCCGGTGTCAGTGGCGGGCGCCGACCCTTCGACGAATGGAGCGCCGCCGACTGGATGTCCATCCTGGGCATTAACCTGGTCGGCGCGTTCCTGGCGATCAAACACGCCGCCCGCGTGATGGTGCCGGCCGGCCGCGGGTCGATCATCTGCACCGCGTCGGTGGCGGGACTGCGCTCGGGCGCCGGCGGCCCGCCCTACAGTGCCAGCAAGGCCGGCGTGATCAGCCTGGTGCAGACCAGCGCCAACGAGTTCGCGGGCACCGGCGTGCGTGTCAACGCGATCTGCCCCGGGCTGATCGAAACCGGCATGACCAGGGCGGTGTTCGAGCAGGCGCGCGCGCGCGGCTCGGAGCGCCGCATCGGGCAGCTCAACCCGCTGCGCCGCGGCGGCGTCCCGATGGAAATCGCGCATGCCGCGTTGTTCCTGGCGTCCGACGAAGCCTCTTACGTCAACGGTCAGGCGCTGGCGGTGGACGGCGGCCTGTCGAGTTCGCTGCCGGTGCTGCCGCCAAAGATCTGACGCCCGCCGACTCTGGCGCTGGTCGACTGAGGCGCCCGCCGACGCACCGGCAGGCGGGGCGGCGGCGGCGCGCTCAGGCCGCCTGCGCCACCGAAGGCTGGTTCGCCGGCGTGGCCGACAGGGCCACTATGTCGAGTTGCGCCGCAGCCAGGGCCTGCGCCTTGGGGCCTTCCCCCATGGCCACGCCTTCGGCGCGCACAAAACGCACGTCGGTGATGCCCATGAAGCCGAACAGGGTCTGCAGGTAACTTTCCTGGTGCTCCATGGCCCGGCCACCCTCGCTGGTCGAATAGACACCGCCACGGGTGGACGCAACGATCACGGTCTTGCCGCCGGCCAGGCCCTTGGGGCCCTTGTCGGTGTAGGTGAATGTGCGCCCGACCTGCGCGATGCGGTCGATCCACGACTTGAGCTGGCTCGGAATCGTGAAGTTGTACAGCGGGGCGCCCACCACCACCACGTCGGCCGCCAGGAAACGGCTGACCAGGTCTTCCGAAATCGCGTTCTCGCGCCGTTGGGTGTCCGTGATGTCGGCGCCGTTGGCAGGCATGCGAAACCCGAGCGAATCGGCCGACAGGTGGCTCGGGCCGTCGACGGCCAGGTCGAGGTAGTCCACGACCGTGCCCGGATGGCTGCTGCGCCATTGGGCGACGATGTTCTGCGTCAGTTGCCGCGACACCGAATTGGCCGCGAGGATGCTGGAATCGATATGGAGCAGTTGCATGGTCATATTTCCTGAAAGGTTGAAGAAGGAACTGGCTACGCGCCCATGCCGCTGGGGTCGGGAAATGACGTGGGTTTAGCCATGGATAGATACTAACTTTGGGTCGATTGATTGATAAGTAGGTGAAATTGCGTTAGATTGTCCTGCCAGCAGGACAATGAAGGCGCGCCATGCAAGACCTGAACGACATGTGGTACTTCGCCGAGGTGGTGGATCGGGGCAGCTTCGCGGCCGCTGGCCGGGCGCTGGGCCTGCCCAAGTCGCGCTTGTCGCGCCGCGTCGCCGAACTCGAAACACGCCTGGGCGTGCGCCTGTTGCAACGCACCACGCGCAAGTTGTCGGTCACCGCGGTGGGCGAGTTGTACCACCGGCATTGCGTGGCCATGCGCGAGGAGGCGCAGGCGGCGGCGCAGGCGGTGGCCCAGGCACAGACCGAGCCCCGCGGCACGATCCGGATTGCCTGCCCGGTCACGCTGGCGCAGACCACCATCGGCCCGCTGCTTCCGCGTTTTCTGGCGCTGCACCCGCTGGTGGTGATCGACCTGCGCATCAGCAACCGGGTCGTCGACCTGGTCGAGGAAGGCTTCGACCTGGCCCTGCGCGTGCGGCCAAACCTCGACGACAGCGGCAGCCTGGTGGTCAAGAATTTCGGCCGCACCCAGACGTTGCTGGTTGCCAGCCCGCTCCAGCTGGCCCGCCAGGGCGTGCCCGCCACGCCGCAGGACCTGCAGCGCATGGACACCGTGAGCATGTCGGCGCAAGACGGCCGCGCCAGCTGGCAACTGCTCGGGCCAGCCAACAGTTCGTTCACGCTGGCGCACCAGCCGCGGTATGTCGCCGACGACCTGCTGGCGCTCAAGTACGCGGTGCTGGCCGGCACCGGCATCTGCATCATCCCGGACTACCTGTGCCGGGAGGAATTGCAGCGCGGCGAACTGCGCACCATCCTGCCCGGCTGGGCCCCCGCGCCGGGCATCTTCCACGCCGTGTTTCCGTCGCGCCGCGGCCTCGTGCCGGCGGTGCGCCAGTTGCTCGATTTCCTGGGCGACAACATTGCATCCGAGGGCGACGCACGGATGCATTGACCGTTGGCAATTGACCGCGAGCGACCGACGCTTGACGCTGCGCGACCGTGCTTATCGGTACTTACCCCGAGCGAAAAGCACGGGGCCGGTCCCTATACTGGTTCGACCCATTTCCGCAGGCTACGCTGCAACCAACCGGAGACTGAACCATGTCGCAAGAATTACAGTATTTGAGCCAACAGGTCGCATTGGGGCGTGGATCCCGGCGCGATTTCCTGGGCCGCGCGGCGGCACTGGGCCTCTCGGCCACGGCGGCGAATGCGCTGCTGTCCAGCGCCGCCATCGCCGCCGGCCCGCGCAAGGGCGGCACGCTGAAGATCGGCCTGCAGGGCGGCGCCGCCACCGACAGCCTGGACCCGGCGCTGGCGGCCAACCAGGTGACTTTCAGCGTGGGACGTATGTGGGGCGAAGAACTGGTGGGCTCGACCCGCAGCGGAGGACTGGAACCCAAGCTGGCAACCGAGTGGCGTTCGTCGCCCGACGCCAAGGCCTGGATTTTCAAGATCCGCAAGGGCGTGCAGTTCCACAACGGCAAGGAGATGACGCCCGACGACGTGGTGGCCACCATGCGCCGCCACAGCGGCCCCGACACCAAGTCCGGCGCCCTGGGCGTCATGCGCGGCGTCGACTCCGTCAGCCGGGATGGCGACAACGTCATCTTCACCATGAAGGACACCAATGCCGACTTCCCCTACCTGCTGACCGACTACCACCTGCTGATCCAGCCGGGCGGCGGCGTCGACAACCCGAAGGCGGCCATCGGCACCGGACCGTACAAGATCGTCACCAACGAGCCGGGGGTACGCACGATCGGGGCACGCTTCGCCAATTACTGGGACGCCAAATCGCGCGGATTTGCCGAGACGGTCGAACTCACGGTGCTCAACGACAGCACAGCCCGTACGGCTGCGCTGCAAAGCGGCCGTGTCCACATCATCAACCGCGTCGACCCCAAGGTGGTGGAGCTGATCAAGCAGGCGCCGGGCGTCAAGATTCAGACCACATCGGGCCGTGGCCACTATGTGTTCATCGCGCACTGCAATACCGCGCCGTTCAACAACCTCGATCTGCGCCTGGCGCTGAAGTACGCCATGGACCGCAAGGAAATGTTGGACAAGTTGTTGCGCGGTTATGGCTCGGTCGGCAACGATTTCCCGATCAACGCCGCCTACCCGCTGTTCTCCGCCTTGCCGCAACGCCCCTTCGACACCGACAAGGCGGCGTTCCATTACAAGAAGTCGGGCCACAACGAGCCGATCCTGCTGCGAACCTCCGATGTCGCCTTCCCCGGCGCGGTAGATGCGGCGCAGTTGTACCAGACCACCTGTGCCAAGGCCGGCATCAAGATCGAGATCAAGCGCGAACCGGGCGACGGCTACAGGTCCAACGTCTGGAACAAGCAGCCCTTCTCCACCTCGTACTGGGGCGGCCGCGCGGTGCAAGACCAGATGTACTCGACCGCCTACATCACCGGCGCCGACTGGAACGACACGCGTTTCTTCAACCCCAAGTTCGACCAGATGGTGGTGGCCGCGCGCGGCGAGCTCAACCAGGCCAAGCGCAAGCAGATGTACAAGGATATGGCCATGATCGTGCACGAGGAAGGTGGCGTCATCATCCCGATGTTCAACGACGTCATCGACGCCCGCGGAGCCAAGGTCGGTGGTTATGTCAATCACCCGGCCGGTGAGATGATGAATGGCCTGGCCGCGTCCGAATGCTGGCTCGAAGCCTGATCCAGAGCCCCGGCTGATCGATGTCCTCACCCCTGGTGAGACAGGTGGCCCAGCGCCTGCTGCTGGGCGCACTCATGCTGGTCGGCGTCTCGGTGCTGATCTTCACCGGCACACAGCTGCTGCCCGGTGACGTGGCCCAGGCGATCCTGGGGCAATCCGCAACTCCCGAGGCGTTGGCCAACCTGCGCCGCGAGATGGGTCTGGGCGAACCTGCCGTGCTGCGTTACTGGCACTGGTTCAGCGGCGCCTTGACCGGTGACTTCGGCAAGGCCCTGTCCAACGGGCAGGATATCTCGGCCGCCTTGGGCAAACGCCTCGCCAACACCTTGTTCCTCGCATCGTGCGCAGCTGCGGTGTCGGTGCCGCTGGCCATCATGCTGGGCCTGGTGGCGGTGCGCCACCGCAACGGCTTCGTGGACCGGCTGATCTCCGGCGTCGGGCTGGCCTCCACCTCGCTGCCCGAGTTCTTCGTCGGTTATGTGCTGATGTACTTCTTTGCCGTCAAGCTGCAATGGGTCACCAGCGTGTCCACGGTTTTCGACGGCATGCCGCTGCTCGAGCGGCTGGAAGCGATCGTTCTGCCAGTGGCCGTGCTGACCACCGCCGTGCTGGCGCACATGATGCGCATGACGCGCGCGGCCATCCTCAACGTGATGCAGTCGGCCTACATCGAGACCGCCGAGCTCAAGGGTCTGAGCGCGCTGCAGGTGATCTACCGCCATGCGCTGCCCAACGCGCTGGCGCCGATCATCAACGTGGTGATGCTGAACCTGGCGTTCCTGGTGGTGGGTGTAGTGGTGGTGGAGGTGATCTTCGTCTACCCCGGCATGGGGCAGTACCTGGTGGACCATGTGGCCACGCGCGACGTGCCGGTGGTGCAGGCCTGCGGACTGATATTCGCCTCGGTCTACATCGGCATGAACATCATCGCCGACATCGCCGGCGTGATGTCCAACCCGCGCCTGCGGCACCCGAAATGAGCGCAACGCAGGAAATGACAAGCGTGGGGGCCACTCACCATGCTTGACTGGCGGCGTATCCCTGCCTCCGCGATGATTGGCCTGGTGTTCACCATCGGCATCGTGCTGGTCGCCATTCTTGCGCCCTGGATCGCGCCTTACGGCAACGGCCAGGTGGTCGGTGATGTATGGGCACCAGCGTCGGACAAAGTCTGGCTGGGTACCGACAACCTGGGTCGGGACCTGCTGTCGCGCATGATCTACGGCGCACGCATCACCTTAACCATCGCGGGCGCCGCCACGGCCCTGTCGTTCACCATGGGCTCGACCCTGGGCTTCGTGGCTGCGGTCACCGGTGGGCCGCTCGACCAGTGGCTGTCGCGCGGCGTTGACCTGCTGATGGCCATCCCGACGCTGATTTTTGCGCTGGTGGTGTTGTCGGTGTTGCCGTCCTCGGTGACGGTGATGGTGCTGGTGCTGGGCATCCTCGATTCGACGCGCGTGTTTCGCCTGTCGCGCGCGGTCGCGGTAGACATCAACGTGATGGATTTCGTGGAAGCGGCGCGGCTGCGCGGTGAGAAGACGAGCTGGATCGTGTTCTCCGAAATCCTGCCCAATGC